>JAICIT010000001.1 GCA_025960445.1 Bradyrhizobium sp.
CGTCGATTACACGCTGATCGATTGCGGGGCCAATTTTGGTTACTGGTCGGTGCTGGTTTCGAGCGCGCCTTACGGCTCCCACAAGGCGATCGCGATCGAGCCGTCATCACAGAATTTTTCGAAGCTCAGGAACAACGCCGCAATCAACGGCAACCGCTTTGAGGTTATGAAATGCGCGATCGGGGCTGCGCGCGGCAAAGCGCGGCTGTCCGGCACAAAGCACGAGGCGTTCAGCATCGCGGGTGGTTCGAATAGCAGTGGTGAGGAGGTGCCGGTCATTGCGCTGGATACTTTGCTCGATGAAGGCACGATTTCGGCGGATGGAAAATACCTGATCAAGCTCGACGTCGAAGGCTTGGAGATCGATGCCATCAAGGGCGCCAAACGGCTGTTGCAGGGCGACAGTGTGGTGTTTTGCGAGGAACACGGCAACGACCCGAACCACACGGTGTCGCGCTACATACTCGAACAGACCCCGCTCACGCTGATCGTTCACGATCCACGCTCAAATCGTCTGGAGACCGCGACCGAGCTCTCGATCCTCGACCGCATCAAGGTTTCTGCCCATGTTGGATACAACGTGTTCGGCACTTCCAGTGCTTTTTGGCAGGACCGGATCAATGCGCTGAACGCGAACGCGACGCGTCGCATGCAATGAGAGCCTGAGAATGTCCGTCCGCCGTCTTGCCCCGAAAGAACTGCAGCCCGCGAACTTCACGTTCACGCCGGAAAATCTCGCCTGGGCCAAAAAGCAGATCGCAAAATATCCGGAAGGCCGTGAGGCTTCCGCTGTGATCGAAATCCTGTGGCGGGTGCAGGAACAGCATGACGGCTGGGTTTCGGAGGCCGCGATCCGCGCAGTCGCGGATTTGCTCGGCATGCCCTACATCCGCGCGCTGGAGATCGCGACCTTTTACACGATGTTTCAGCTACAGCCGGTCGGCAAAAAGGCCCACGTCCAGGTCTGCGGCACGACGCCGTGCCGGCTACGCGGCGCCGCTGACCTCATTGAGGTATGCAAGAGCCGTATTCATCACGAACCCTTCCATTTGTCGAAGGACGGCAATTTCAGCTGGGAAGAGGTCGAGTGCCTGGGCGCCTGCGTCAACGCGCCGATGGTGCTGATCTGGAAGGATACTTACGAGGACCTGAACAAGGAGAGCTTCGGCAAGGTGCTGGACGGCTTTGCCTCCGGCAATCCGCCCAAGCCGGGGCCCCAGATCAACCGGCAGTTCTCCGCGCCGGTGGGTGGCCCCACCACGTTAAAGGAGACAACATGAAGCGCGACCGCACCTTACGCGCGGCCGGGCGCGGGAGTGTGGGCGCGATGAACGGCTGGCGCTATATCGGTTTGCACGCAGCGGCTGCGGCGGCGTTCATCTTCCTTCTGCAGCGCTATGGAATGAGCGCGTCGCTTGAGGCCAGCTTGTTGTGGGCCGCGAGCTTTGGTGCATGCGCCGCGGGACTCGCCTACATGCAATCCAATCGATGACCGCCGGGAAGCTTTGATTCATGCTCGATGACAAGGACCGCATCTTCCGCAACCTCTACGGTCTCCACGACTGGGGACTGGAGGGCGCGCGCCGGCGTGGTGCGTGGGACGGCACCAAGGCCATCGTCGAGAAGGGCCGCGACTGGATCATCAATGAGATGAAGGCCTCCGGGCTTCGCGGACGCGGAGGGGCGGGTTTTCCCACCGGACTGAAATGGTCGTTCATGCCGAAGGAATCGACAGACGGTCGACCGAGCTATCTCGTGGTCAATGCCGACGAGTCCGAACCCGGTACCTGCAAGGACCGCGAGATCATGCGGCACGATCCGCATCTTCTGATCGAGGGCTGCCTTCTGGCCAGTTTCGCGATGGGCGCTCACGTCTGCTACATCTACGTGCGCGGCGAGTTCATCCGCGAGCGCGAACACCTGCAGGCCGCAGTCGATCAGGCGTATGAAGCGAAGCTGATTGGCAAGGACAACGTCACCGGCTGGCCGTTTGATCTGTATGTGACGCATGGAGCGGGCGCGTATATTTGCGGCGAAGAAACCGCGCTGTTGGAAAGCCTCGAAGGCAAAAAGGGCATGCCGCGGCTCAAGCCGCCATTCCCGGCCAATGTCGGTCTCTATGGCTGCCCGACAACCGTCAACAATGTCGAGTCGATCGCGGTGGCGCCGGACATTCTTCGGCGCGGCGCGGCCTGGTTCGCCGCGATCGGCAAACCGAATAATGTCGGAACCAAGTTGTTCTGTATTTCCGGCCACGTCGAGCGTCCATGCAATGTCGAAGAGGCGATGGGAATACCATTTCGCGAGCTGATCGATCGCCATTGTGGCGGCATCCGCGGCGGATGGGACAATCTCAAGGCGGTGATTCCCGGCGGCTCGTCCGTGCGAATGGTGCCGGCGGAGCAGATCATCGATACGCCCATGGACTTCGACAGCCTGAGCAAACTGCGCTCCGGTTTGGGCACCGCCGCCGTCATCGTGATGGACAAATCGACTGACCTGATCCGCGCGATCGCGAGAATCTCATACTTCTACAAACATGAGAGCTGCGGGCAGTGTACGCCATGTCGCGAGGGCACCGGCTGGATGTGGCGAGTCCTGACCCGGATGGCTGAGGGGCGGGCCCACAAGCGCGAGATCGACCTGCTGCTGGAAGTGACCAAGCAGGTCGAAGGCCACACCATTTGCGCGCTCGGCGACGCCGCAGCGTGGCCGATCCAGGGCCTGATCGCGCATTTCCGTCCCGAAATCGAGCAACGCATTGACGAATATTCACACAAGGCGGACCTCGATGATGCCGGCATTCTCGATCCCGCGCATATGGTCGCGGCGGAGTGATGCTGATGGGCCAGCCGATTGTTTTCTGGTGGCAGAGATATGGGACCCTTGCGCAGATGGCGCAGGCAGCGGTGGCGCTGCTCGGGTTCGTTGCGATCTTGTTTCAGATCAGTGAACTCCGGTCGAACAATCGCTCGACCAGCGCCAGGCAGGCATTTTTAGGCTATACCGATCTGGCGATCAAAAACCCGAAATTCTCGGCGCCGGATTACGATGCGATCAAAGCCGGCGGCCATGATCAAAACGTTCAATACGAAAGCTTTGTGTCGTATTTCCTTTATGCCTGCGAGGAAGCGACGGCCGCCTTTGCCGACAAACGGGAATGGGTCGCCTCCTGCAATTACGACCTGAAGCCGCACCTGCCGTTCCTGTGCGAAAAATCTCAGGCCGAGCCGGCCTATCTTGAGACCTACAGCCGTGACACTCAGCAATGGGTGAAAGCGTCCATGAACAGCGCAAGGGTCACACCACCCGATTGCAAGCTGGGAAAGACTTGAAGCAGCTATGACCAAACTCATCATCGATGGCAAAGAGATCGATGTTCCGCCGGAATACACGTTGCTGCAAGCGTGTGAGGCCGCCGGCGCGGAAATTCCGCGTTTTTGCTATCACGAGCGGCTGTCGATTGCCGGCAATTGCCGAATGTGCCTGGTTGAGATCAAGGGTGGCCCGAAGCCGGTGGCGAGTTGCGCCTGGGGAGTTCGCGATTGCCGCCCCGGGCCCAAGGGCGAGCCGCCTGAGATTTCCACTCGCTCACCCATGGTGAAGAAGGCGCGCGAAGGCGTGATGGAATTCCTGCTGATCAATCATCCGCTCGATTGCCCGATTTGCGATCAGGGCGGCGAATGTGACCTGCAGGATCAGGCGATGGGTTACGGCGTGGATACCAGCCGTTTCGCCGAGAACAAGCGCGCGGTCGAGGACAAGTATCTGGGCGCGCTGGTCAAGACTTCGATGAACCGCTGCATCCAATGCACGCGCTGCATCCGTTTCTGCGCCGAGGTTTGTGGCGCACCCGAGATGGGTGCCACCGGGCGCGGCGAAGATATGGAAATCACCACTTACCTTGAAACGGCGCTGACCTCGGAGCTGCAGGGTAATCTGGTCGATATCTGCCCGGTCGGCGCGCTCACCTCAAAGCCGTATGCTTTCGCGGCGCGGCCATGGGAGCTCGGCAAGACCCAGTCCATCGACGTGATGGATGGCGTCGGTTCGGCGATTAGGGTGGATACCAGAGGCCGGGAAGTGATGCGGATCCTGCCGCGCGTCAACGAGGAGATCAACGAGGAATGGATTTCCGACAAGACGCGCCATGTGGTTGACGGTTTGCGCACCCAGCGCCTCGATCGGCCCTATATCAGGGAAAACGGGAAGCTGCGCGCCGCGACCTGGTCTGAGGCGTTCGCCGTTATCGCCGCCAAGGTCAGACTCAGCGACGGCAAGAGGATAGGCGCGATTGCCGGCGATCTCGCCGCAGTAGAGGAAATGTTTGCGCTCAAGGACCTGCTGGCCAAGTACGGCTCTGTCAATCTTGCGGTGCAGGGTGGCGACGCCTTCGGGCCCAAGCCGGGTCGGGCTAGTTACATTTTCAATCCGACCATCGCCGGTATTGAACAGGCGGACGCGCTCCTCATCGTGGGCTCGAACCCGCGCAGGGAAGCGGCAATGCTCAACGCGCGCATCCGCAAACGCTGGCGTAGCGGCCAACTCAAGGTCGGCGTGATCGGTCCCAAGGCCGACCTCACCTACAGCTATGATCATCTCGGCGCGGGTCCGGACAGCCTGAGCGATCTCGCGGCCGGAAAGCATTCGTTTGCGGACGTGCTGCGGAAGGCCAAGAAGCCGATCGTGCTTGTCGGAAGCGGAGCGGTGGCTCGTCACGATGGATCAGCCATCCTTGCGCTCGCGGCTAAACTCGCGCTGGATTCCGGCGCGGTCATCGAGGGCTGGAATGGGTTCGGCGTACTGCACGACACGGCCTCGCGGGTCGGCGCGCTCGATATCGGCTTCGCAGCGGGCGCAGGCGGCCTGAATGCAGCGCAGATGACCACATTCGGCACGCTCGATGTCCTCTTTCTGCTCGGCGCCGACGAGATCAAGATGCCGGATGGCACCTTTGTCGTTTACATCGGCACCCACGGTGACCGCGGCGCGCACCGGGCGGACGTGATCCTCCCGGGGGCTGCCTACACCGAGAAGACCGGCATTTACGTCAACACCGAAGGCCGGGTGCAGATGGCCAATCGCGCGGGATTTCCTCCGGGGAACGCGCGCGAGGACTGGGCGATCATCCGCGCGCTCTCCGAAGCATTGGGCAAGAAGCTGGGTTACGATTCGGTCGCCGGCTTGCGGCAGGTATTGTTCAAAGCCGTGCCGCACCTGATCCGCATCGACCATATCGAGACCGGCAACACGGCCGATATCAGAGCACTAGCCGGTAAGACCGGCAGTGTCGACCGAGCGCCGTTCAAGTCTTCGGTTGATGATTTTTACCTGGCAAACCCGATCGCGCGCGCATCAGCAGTGATGGCGGAATGTTCCCGCCTAGCCTCCGGGCACATGCTGACGGCAGCGGAGTGAGCGTGACCTGATGGCTGGATTCTTCGCAAGTGAATTCTGGACGGGCTTTCTGTGGCCGCTGATTGTCATGGTCGCGGAAAGCCTGCTGCTGCTCATCGTGCTTCTGATCGCGATTGCCTACATTCTGCTCGCGGACAGGAAAATCTGGGCCGCGGTGCAGATCCGCCGAGGACCTAACGTGGTTGGCCCCTGGGGGCTATTTCAGTCCTTTGCCGATCTTCTGAAGTTCGTGCTGAAGGAGCCGATTATACCATCGGGCGCCAACAAAGGCGTCTTCCTGCTGGCTCCGCTTGTCTCCTGCGTGTTGGCGCTGGCGGCTTGGGCTGTGATCCCGATGGATCTCGGCTGGGTTATTTCCGACATCAACGTCGGCATTCTCTACATCTTCGCGATCTCATCATTGTCGATCTACGGCATCATCATGGCCGGCTGGTCATCGAATTCGAAGTATCCGTTCCTGGCAGCGCTCCGCTCCGCAGCACAGATGGTGAGCTATGAGGTCTCGATCGGGTTCGTCATCATCACGGTGCTGTTGTGCGCGGGCTCGCTCAACCTCTCGGCCGTCGTCGAGGCGCAGAACGCCCATGGACTTGGCAGCCTGATCGGGCTTCCTCGGCTGACGTTCCTGAATTGGTACATCCTGCCGCTATTCCCGATGTTCGTGGTGTTTTATGTCTCCGCGCTGGCTGAAACCAACCGTCCGCCATTCGACCTGGTTGAAGCTGAATCCGAATTGGTCGCGGGCTTTATGGTGGAATACGGCTCGACGCCTTATCTCCTGTTCATGCTCGGCGAGTATGTGGCTATCGCAACGATGTGCGCGCTGGCAACGATACTGTTCCTGGGCGGTTGGCTGCCCCCGATCGCGGTGGCGCCGTTCACCTGGATACCTGGCGTGATCTGGTTCGCGCTGAAGGTATTCTTGATGTTCTTTCTGTTTGCGATGGCGAAGGCAATCGTGCCGCGCTACCGCTACGACCAGCTAATGCGGCTCGGCTGGAAAGTGTTTCTGCCGTTGTCATTGGCGATGGTCGTTGTCGTTGCTGGCGTGCTGCAATTCGCCGGCATCGCGCCGAAATGAGGTCGCTATGAGGCTCAATATAAACGCCACAGCGCGCTCGCTTCTGCTGTCGGAATTCGTGTCGGCGTTTGTTCTCGCCATGCGCTATTTCTTTCAGCCCAAGCCGACGCTGAATTATCCCTTCGAGAAGGGGCCGATCTCGCCGCGGTTTCGTGGCGAGCACGCGCTACGTCGCTACCCCAACGGCGAGGAGCGCTGCATTGCCTGCAAGCTGTGCGAGGCGGTCTGCCCGGCGCAGGCCATTACCATCGAGGCTGGCCCGCGCCGTAACGACGGCACGCGGCGCACCGTGCGCTACGACATCGACATGGTGAAATGCATCTATTGCGGGCTGTGCCAGGAAGCCTGTCCGGTCGATGCCATCGTCGAGGGACCGAATTTCGAGTTCGCGACCGAGACGCGCGAGGAACTCTACTATGATAAGGCGAAACTTCTCGCCAATGGCGACCGGTGGGAGCGCGAGATTGCGAAATCAATCGAACTCGATGCGCCCTACCGGTAAGGTGCGCGCATGATCCTTCCAGCGCTGTTCTTCTATTTGTTCGCCGGCGTCTGTGTCGCTTCGGCGGTGATGGTGATTGTGTCACGCAATCCCGTGCACTCCGTGCTGTTCCTGATCCTCGCCTTTGTCAATGCTGCCGGACTATTCGTGCTGATGGGCGCCGAGTTTCTGGCGATGATTCTCGTGGTCGTCTATGTCGGTGCGGTCGCGGTGCTGTTCCTCTTCGTCATCATGATGCTTGACGTCGATTTTGCCGAACTGCGCGAAGGCTTCCTGGAATATCTGCCTATCGGTCTTGTCATTGGTGCCGTATTTCTGGCGGAGCTGCTGCTGGTCGGCGGCGGCTGGGTGATAAATGCCGGAACTGCGAAATCGATTACGGCTGCTATTCCCAATAACGTCAGCAATACCGAGGCGCTTGGGCTGGTGCTGTACACCCGCTACATCCACTACTTCCAGATAGCGGGCATGGTCCTATTGGTCGCAATGATCGGGGCCATCGTGCTGACCTTGCGCCACAAGGTCAATGTCAAGCGTCAGGACATCAATGTGCAGAATGCGCGCACTCCCGAACTCGCCATGAGCGTGCGCAAGGTGGCGTCCGGGCAGGGGTTGCAGGATGTGGACGCCGCGGAGTGGGTACAATGACCATCGGTCTGGGGCATTATCTTTCCGTCGGCGCCATACTGTTTACGCTGGGGATTCTCGGGATCTTTCTCAATCGCAAGAACATCATCGTCATTCTGATGTCGATTGAATTGATCTTGCTCGCGGTAAACGTCAACCTGGTGGCGTTTTCCACATTCCTCGGTGACATCGTCGGCCAGGTGTTCGCGCTACTCGTGCTGACGGTGGCGGCGGCGGAGGCGGCGATCGGCCTTGCGGTATTGGTGGTGTACTTCCGCAATCGCGGCTCGATCGCGGTCGAAGACGTCAATCTGATGAAAGGCTAGCGCGTCGATGATCCAGGCAATTGTGTTTCTGCCGCTGATCGGCGCGATCCTCGCCGGGCTGATCTCCATCTTCGGTGCGCATGCGCGCAATCCGGGCGGCGACACGATTGAGCATATCGATCACGATCACAGCGATAGCCACGGTGAGGTGTCGCACGGCAGCACGCTTATCAACGAGGATGCTTCGGTCATCCCCGTTGCGCATGACGAGCCGATGGCACATGGCGGCGATGGCCATGGAGAACATGCAGTCGAGCCACCGGCCGCTGGGTCCCGGGCGGCCGAACTGATCACCACCGGGCTGTTGCTGGTTGCTGCCGTGTTGTCCTGGGTGGTCTTGGTCGACGTCGGGTTCTTGCACCACGACGCCAGGATCCCGCTATTCCCGTGGATTACTTCAGGCGATCTTCAGGTCGCGTGGTCGCTGCGGGTCGATACGCTCACGGCGGTGATGCTCGTGGTGGTGAACACGGTGTCTTCGCTCGTGCATGTCTATTCAATCGGCTACATGGACGAGGATCCGTACCGACCGAGATTCTTCAGCTATCTGTCGCTGTTCACCTTCGCGATGTTGATGCTGGTGACTTCGGACAATCTCGTGCAATTGTTCTTCGGCTGGGAAGGCGTCGGCCTCGCCAGCTACCTCCTGATCGGATTCTGGTACCAGAGGCCGTCGGCGAACGCCGCGGCGATCAAGGCCTTCGTGGTCAACCGGATCGGCGATTTTGGCTTCGCGCTCGGCATCTTTGCGGTTTTCATGTTGATCGGCTCGATTGACTACGAGACCATCTTCGCCGGCGCGCCCGGTTTAACCGGAAAGACCATCGACTTCCTGGGTTGGCATGCCGATGCGCTGACGCTGACCTGCCTGTTGCTGTTCATGGGTGCGATGGGCAAATCGGCGCAGTTTTTGTTGCACACCTGGTTGCCCGACGCGATGGAAGGCCCGACGCCGGTATCCGCGCTGATCCATGCCGCAACCATGGTCACCGCCGGCGTTTTCATGGTGGCGCGGCTGTCTCCGTTGTTCGAACTGGCGCCGACCGCACAAGCCGTGGTGATGTTCTTTGGCGCCACTACTGCTTTTTTCGCCGCGACGGTGGGTCTCGTCCAGAACGACATCAAGCGGATTGTGGCCTATTCGACTTGTTCGCAGCTTGGCTACATGTTCGTGGCCATGGGGGCGGGCGCCTACTCGGTCGGCATGTTCCACCTGTTTACGCATGCTTTCTTCAAGGCGCTGTTGTTCCTGGGTTCGGGCTCCGTGATCTACGCGATGCATCACGAGCAGGATATTCGCAACATGGGCGGATTGAAGGACCGAATTCCCTTCACGTATGTCGTGATGGTGATCGGAACTCTGGCATTGACCGGCTTTCCCCTTACTGCAGGCTATTTCTCCAAAGACGCGATTATCGAGTCCGCCTTCGCCTCCCACAATCCGCTGGCGTTCTATGGATTCCTGATGACGGTGATCGCCGCCGGGCTGACCTCCTTTTACTCGTGGCGCCTGGTGTTCAAGACTTTCCATGGCGTGCCCCACGACCAGGCGCACTATGAGGCCGCCCATGAGGCGCCGTTGTGGATGCTCATTCCGATCGGCATTCTGGCGGCGGGATCACTGCTGGCCGGTTTCCCGTTCAAGGAGCTGTTCGCCGGCCATGGCGTGGAGGAATTCTTCCGCGAGTCGTTAAAGATGAATCCGCACATCATCGAGGGCATGCACGAGATTCCCGTGAGCATCGGCTCGTTGCCCACGGTCATGATGGTAATCGGCTTTCTGGTGTCCTGGCTTTTCTATATCCGTCGACCCTATCTGCCCGTCGAACTGGCCACGCAGCAGCCGCTGCTCTATCAGTTCTTGCTCAACAAGTGGTATTTCGACGAACTATACGATTTGATTTTCGTCCGTCCGACAAAATGGATCGGGCGCTTCCTTTGGAAAGTTGGCGACGGCTACATTATCGACGGTTTCGGCCCCGACGGGGTCTCGGCTTGGGTGCTTGATGTCACCCGTAATGTGGTGAAGCTGCAGACCGGATATCTCTATCACTACGCGTTCGCCATGCTGATCGGCGTGGCCGGACTGATTACCTGGTTCATGTTCGGCTTGGGAGGCCAGTGATGATTACCTGGCCCATTCTCTCGGTCGTGACTTTTTTGCCGGTCGTCGGCGCGCTGATAATCTATATCAGTCGCGGTGACGACGAGGCCGTGCGGCGCAATGCGCGCTGGATCGCGCTTTGGACCACGCTGATCACATTTGCGGTTTCGTTGATGCTGGTCTGGCGCTTCGATCCCTCGCAACCGGACTTCCAGTTCGTCGAGAAGGCACCCTGGCTCGCCAACGCGATAACCTATCACATGGGCGTCGATGGCATTTCGCTCCCGTTCGTGATCCTGACGACAGCCCTGATGCCGTTCTGTATTATCGCGAGCTGGAAATCCATCACATTGCGCGTGCGCGAATACATGATGGCGTTCCTGCTGCTGGAAACGCTGATGGTCGGCACCTTCTCCGCGCTCGACCTCGTGTTGTTCTACCTGTTCTTTGAGGGCGGGCTGATCCCGATGTTCCTGATTATCGGGGTCTGGGGCGGTCCGCGGCGGGTCTATGCCAGCTTCAAGTTCTTCCTCTACACGTTGCTCGGCTCGGTTTTGATGCTGCTTGCAATCATGGCGCTTTATTGGAATGCCGGCACCACCGACATCCCGACACTGATGCACACCGCGGTGCCGCGGTCGCTGCAAACATGGGCATGGCTGGCGTTCTTCGCTTCTTTCGCGGTCAAGATGCCGATGTGGCCGGTTCATACCTGGTTGCCGGACGCACACGTCGAGGCGCCAACGGCCGGCTCCGTCATCCTGGCTGCCATCTTGCTGAAAATGGGTGGCTACGGTTTCCTGCGCTTCTCGCTGCCCATGTTCCCGCTTGCCTCGCATGATTTCGCGCCGCTGATTTTTTCGCTCTCGGTCATTGCCATCATCTACACCTCACTGGTGGCGCTGATGCAGGAAGACATGAAGAAGCTGATCGCCTATTCGTCAGTGGCGCATATGGGCTTCGTCACCATGGGGATCTTCGCCGGAACCACGCAGGGCATCGCCGGCGGTGTGTTCCAGATGATCTCACACGGCATCGTATCCGGCGCGCTCTTCCTCTGCGTCGGTATCGTCTATGATCGCATGCACACCCGCGAGGTCGCCGCGTATGGCGGATTGGTCAACCGGATGCCGCTCTATGCGCTGGTGTTTATGGTCTTTACGATGGCCAATGTGGGTCTGCCCGGCACTTCCGGGTTCGTCGGCGAATTCATGACGCTAATCGGCACCTTCAAGGTCTCGATCCCAACCGCTACTTTCGCGACTACGGGGGTCATCCTGTCAGCCGCCTATGCGCTGTGGTTGTACCGCAAGGTCATCTTCGGGGCGCTCGTGAAGCCGTCCCTGGCAAGCATCAAGGATCTGACGTTTCGGGAGGGCCTCACGCTGATGCCGCTGGTGGCCCTTACGGTGCTGTTCGGGTTCTATCCGAAGCCGGTGCTCGACGTTTCCGCCGCATCTGTTCAGCAACTCGTCAGCAACTACAACACTGCGGTGACTGCCGTGAAGGCGGCCGCGCTTCTGCAGTGAGCGTCTGGAGCGTTCAACCGAAGTGGATACAGCCGCGTCACGAGACGCGTCGAACAAAGAGGGGGAGAGCCTTGGTTCTGATGCGATCAGAAACCGGACGGGCTCGAAGTCGGGACAATACGCTATGAGCTTTGAGAGTGCAGGTTATCAGTTGCTACCGGTGCTGCCGGAGCTCGTGCTGGCTCTGGGCGCCATGGTATTACTGATGATCGGCGCCTATCGCGGAGCTCACAGCACGGCACTGGTTACCGGCCTCGCTATTGGCCTATTGGTGCTGACGGGGTTGTTGGAGCTGGCCTTGCCTGCGGGCAAAGCCATCACTTTCGGCGGCAGCTTCATCCTCGACGACTTTGCTCGATTTCTCAAAATTCTGGCACTGATCGGCTCGGTAGCGACGCTTGTGCTATCAGCCGAATATCTTGCCGACTCCTCGCGGCGTATCTTCGAGTATTCCATCCTGGTGCTGCTTTCGACACTCGGCATGATGGTGCTGATCTCGGCTGGCGACCTCATCATGCTTTACCTCGGGCTGGAGCTGATGTCGCTCGCGCTCTATGTGGTCGCGGCCAGCAACCGCGATAACGTCAAATCGACCGAAGCCGGTCTGAAGTATTTCGTGCTCGGGGCGCTGTCATCCGGCATGCTGCTGTACGGGGCTTCCCTGGTGTACGGCTTCACTGGAACGGTGAGCTTCGCTGGGGTGGCGGCTGCGGTGAAAACTGGCAGCATCGGCATTGTATTCGGCCTGGTGTTTCTGCTCGCCGGTCTTTGCTTCAAGATTTCAGCAGTGCCATTCCATATGTGGACGCCTGACGTGTATGAGGGCGCTCCGACGCCGGTCACAGCATTCTTTGCATCCGCGCCAAAGGTCGCGGCACTCGCGGTATTCACCCGGGTGGCATTGACAGCATTCCCCGGCATCGTGCCACAGTGGCAGCAGATCGTGGTGTTCGTGGCGATTGCTTCAATGGCGCTGGGCTCGTTCGCCGCCATCGGCCAAAGGAACATCAAGCGGCTGATGGCGTACTCGTCGATCGGCCATATGGGGTTCGCGCTGGTTGGGCTAGCCGCCGGTACCACCGAAGGCGCCCAGGGCGTGCTGGTTTATATCGCGATCTATGTGGCGATGACGCTCGGCAGTTTCGCGGTCATCCTGACCATCAAGCGCAACGGCCAGCAGTTCGAGAATATCAGTGACTTCGCCGGACTATCGCGAACCAATCCGCTGCTGGCATTCTTTTTTGCGATGCTGTTGTTTTCGCTGGCTGGCGTTCCGCCGCTGGCCGGTTTTTTCGCCAAATTCTACGTATTCGTCGCGGCCATTAAAGCCGGGCTATTCACTTTATCGGTCGTCGGTGTGCTGACGAGCGTGGTCGGCGCTTATTACTATCTCGTCATCGTCAAAGTGATGTATTTTGACGAGCCGCTTCCCAAACTCGATCCGGTACGTGTGGAGTTGCGCACCGTGCTCGGCATCGCAGGTCTGTTCAATATTTTCTTCTTCGCTTATCCGGGGCCGCTGGTCAGCATGGCAAGTGCAGCGGCCAAGTCACTTTTCTAGGACATGATCCCGAAACGTGGACCGCCGTTCCTGAGGACATCATGCCCAACGAGAACATTGGCGCGCAGAGAGATCCGGCAAAACCGGATCGCGCCTGACATGGGATTCACTCTCGGGCCTCGAGCCACAGCGGCAGGTTACCGCCTTGTCGCCTTCGATCAGATCGGCTCTACCAACGCGGAAGCCATGTCGCGCGCGCACGAGGGTGAGCGCGGACCGATCTGGCTGGTAACCTCAGAACAGACGGCTGGGCGCGGCCGGCGCTCCCGGCCCTGGATCGCGCCACGCGGTAACCTCGCCAGCAGCATCCTCGAAGTCATGGACGTCTCGCCCGGGTCGGCGGCGACACTGGGCTTCGCCGCTGGGCTTGCGCTCGAGGCGGCGTTGCGAAGGGTCAGCATCGAGGCATCGTTGCGGTCAGCGGGAACGGATCGTCTCAAGTTTTCGCTGAAATGGCCCAACGATGTCTTGGCCGGTAGCAAAAAGCTCGCCGGGATCCTGCTCGAGGCGGAAGCTCTGGCGGACCATCGTCTGGCGGTGGTAGTCGGTATCGGCACCAATATTGTGGCGGCCCCGGATGGCACGCCAACGCCTGCCACCTCGCTCGCTGCGTTGGGCGTGCATATTAGCGCGGAGGAACTGTTCTCGGAATTGACCGATGCCTGGTCCGAATTCCGCCAGATCTGGGACAACGGCCGGGGCTTCGGCGATATCAGACAGCTTTGGCTCGCCCGCGCCGCCGGGCTCGGCCAGCCGGTGTCGGTTCAAATGGGTAGCTCGGCGGTTCAGGGGACATTTGACAGCCTCGACGAGGCCGGCTGCATGATTGTAAGGACATCGTCAGGCAAGCGGGTCTCGATCTCGGCGGGGGATGTGTATTTTGGCTCGGCTGCCTCGACCGGGGCAGCCTGATGTCGCGCCCGGATGAACTGACGTTTGCACCCCTCGGCGGTGTCGGCGAGATCGGCATGAACCTGTCGATCTACGGTCTCGGCAACCGCCATCAGCGCTCCTGGCTGGCCGTCGATCTCGGGGTCTCGTTTGGTGACGAGGAGCATCTGCCGGGCATCGATCTCATCATGCCCGACATCCGTTTTCTGGAAAAAGAGCGCAGAAATCTCACGGGCCTGGTCCTGACGCACGCTCACGAGGATCATTTCGGTGCCATCATCGATCTCTGGCCCAAGTTGCAATGCCCGATCTACGCGACCAGGTTCAGCGCGGCGCTGTTCGAGGCAAAGTGTGCTTCCGAGCGCAATCCGCCGAAGATCCCGATCACCGTCGTGCCGTCGGGCGGACGTATCGATCTCGGTCCGTTCAACGTCGAATTCATTCCCGTCGCACATTCGATCCCGGAGTCGCACGCGCTGGCGATCCATACCTCCGCGGGCACTGTGCTGCATTCCGGCGACTGGAAGATCGATCCGACCCCGATCATTGGGCCCCCGACCGACGAGCGGCGCTTGCGCGAACTCGGAGATGCCGGCGTGCTGGCGCTGGTTGGCGATTCCACGAATGCTGTGCGCGATGGGCGCTCGCCGTCCGAGGCAGAAGTCGCCAAGACGATCATCGAGCTGGTGAAGGCGGCGAAAGGCCGGGTCGCCGTGACCACCTTTGCGTCCAACGTCGCCCGAGTACGCGCGGTGGCGGATGCGGCGCGGATTGCCGGGCGCGAGGTTGTGGTGGTCGGACGCGCGATGGAGCGCGTCGTGCAAGTCGCGCGCGAAACCGGCTATCTCGATGGCGTCCAGAACTTCCGCGGCGCCGATCTCTACGGCCATTTTCCACCCGACAAGGTGCTGGCGTTGTGCACGGGAAGCCAGGGCGAACCGCGCGCCGCGCTCGCGCGCATCGCGAATGACGATCATCCAGAGGTAACGCTGAACAACGGCGACAGCGTGATCTTTTCCTCGCGCACCATTCCCGGCAACGAGAAGGCGATAGGCGCAATCATAAACGGTCTGATAAGGCAGGGCATCAAGGTCATCACCGACCGCACCCACCTCGTCCACGTCTCCGGCCATCCTCGCCGCGAGGAGTTGCGCGACATGATTTCGTGGGTGCGCCCGCAGCTTCTGATCCCGGTTCACGGTGAAGCGCTCCATCTGTCCGAACACGCGAAACTGGCGCGGGCAGCCGGCGTGCCAAGGACGCTGATCTGTCGCAATGGCGATCTGGTCAAACTGGGGCCCGGTGATTCCGGTATCATCGAGGAACTGCCTTCGGGACGATTATACAAAGACGGCTCAATCCTGGAGGACTCCAAATCGCGCGCCGTGGTCGAGCGCCGGCGTTTGGCCTTCGCCGGCTGCGCCTTCGTCGCGATTGCGATCACGGATAAAGGCGACTTAGCTGACGATCCCGAGGTCGAACTGGTGGGCATTCCTGAAAAAAACACTGCGGGAGCCATCATCGACGAGATCGTGTTCAAGGTAGTGGTTTCGACCGTGGAGACGTTGCCGCGCGCGCGGCGTCGCGATCCCGACGCTACCGCTGAATCGGTACGTCGGGCCGTCCGGGCAACGATAAACGAACATTGGGGCAAGAAGCCGCTGTGCTACGTTCACGTTCTGACGGTATGAGAGAAGCGGGAGAAGCTTCATGCTGGGACGGCTCAATCACGTCGCGATCGCGGTCAAGGACGCCGAGAAAGCCGCGAAGATATATGGCGCAGCATTTGGTGCCGATATCTCAGCCGCGGTGCCCCTGCCTGAGCACGGCGTCATCACCGTGTTCGTCACGCTTCCCAACACCAAAATCGAATTCATTCAGCCCCTGGGCGAGGCTTCGCCTATCGCCAAGTTTCTTGAGCGCAACGCCGATGGCGGCATCCATCACATCTGCTACGACGTGCCGGATATTATCGCGGCGCGCGATATTCTGATGAAGGAGGGCGCGCGGGTACTAGGTGACGGCAATCCCAAAATCGGCGCGCATGGGAAACCGGTACTGTTTCTTCATCCGAAGGATTTTTCCGGCGCGCTGGTCGAAATCGAACAGGCCTAAACTTTTCATGGCGTATACAATCTCAACGGCGTTTGCGATCTACTTTGTAATCTGGTGGGTCGTGCTATTCTTGACGCTGCCGTTTGGGGTGCGCAGTCAACACGAAGACGGCGTCGGTGCTCCGGGCACCGATCCGGGCGCGCCGATCGCGACCCGGATGGGCCGCAAGCTGATCTGGACCACAATCATCTCGGCAATTATTTTTGCGCTTGCTTCGGTCGCATATAATGCGGGGCTGTTGAACATCGAGCGATTGTCAAAGCTGATGCGCATTCCGCTCTGATCGGCCGGATAGTTTCCGGAAGAAAATCCTCGCGCGTGGCGATGCGGGCCGTTGGCTAGCTCTCGGTCTGGCTGACGAGGCGATCAATTTCGCTCAACAAAGTTCGCCACGCCTGGTCAATTTCCGGCGACCAGTCGCTTCCGAGTATGTCGCGCACGGTGCTAGCGATCACGCCGAAAAACTCGCTGAATAATTTCCGCGGCGTGCCGTAGGCGTCGTGCGACTGCACCTCGCACTCGATCATCCGGAAATGGCCGTTGCGGTCTCCGGCAAAATCCAGAATGGCGTCAATCGCAAGCGCCAGCATCGAGCCTTTGACGAGATCGCCTGACTCACGCCGGAACATTGCCTCAGCTTCCGGATGTTCGCGGAAAAGCCGGCGATAGACTGCCGGTGTCAGATCTTCGCAACGTTCGGCTGCCAGTTCGAAGCTATGCTGGATCAGATTTGTGGGAGGAATCATACGCTCCATACCGGTGAGAGCGCTGGTGATGAACAATCTAAAAAAAGAGCAGGGCGGTAGCCCTGCTCAAAAATTGTGTCGACCCTATTTCCCCGAAAATTTAGATTTGATCTTGATTGACAGGGCGACGCTGCTTGAGCGCGTCAGGGCTCCTCCCGAGACTTGGACCACCAGGCTAAACCTCTCGGCAAACCTGAGGCAGCACTGGTAGACCAGTTTTTTCCGCTTGTCACCCTTTTCGGCAACGATTGTTCAAATTTCGAGCAATTTGCGTAATGATCGCGATTTCACCACCCGAATTGCATCAATCGCATGCGATTGGGTTTCGGTGGAGAGAGAGCCGGAAACATAAATCTGGCTGGTCCCATACTCAGCACCCGCCGCATTTCATATCGCGGAATAAATTTCGTGCCCCGATTGTACAAACACGGTGGAAGGGCGGACATCACCCAATGGTCCGATCTCGACACTGGTGAGTTCGCGTGATTAGCTGATACGGTTCGAAAAGGGTGGAATGATCGATGCGGCGGCGATTGCGGAATTTTCTTCCGATCGTCCTGATGGCGCTGGCAATACAAATCATCGCGCCAGTCGCGGCCTGTTGGGCTGTTAGCATCGTTGCCTCTGATCCCCTGCATGCCGCTGTTATTTGTCATGACACTGCGGCTTCCAAGTCAAACACAGACGGTCACACCGGGCAGCCACGCGCCCACGACGGCTGCTGCTCCGTTTGCAGCCTCGCCCAAATGGGGGCCGGCATCGCCGCACCTGATGCCGCGGCCGGAGCGCCCTCGCTCCGGCAGAGACGCGTGGTTTGGCTGACCTTCGAAGTTGTTGGCCCAAGTTCCCGAAACGGCTCCCTGGCGCAGGCGCGCGGGCCTCCGCAGGCGACGTGACGTTTGGCGGTCCTCGATCGCTGTCTTTACACGTTGACCGTTGCGGAGAGATCCAATGCCTATCCGTTATGCGCGCGCAAGCCTGTCGGGGCTTGCTGTCGCGATACTTACCGTAAGCCACAGCGCCGCCCACGAGATCGTCGGCAACCGCTTTTTTCCAGCCACGCTCGGTATCGATGACCCCGGAGTTAACGACGAGTTGGCGATTCCGACAATATCCAGCGCCAAGACGGGCGATGATCCTTCGTTCAGGCAGCTGGATTTTTCCGGCGAATATTCCAAACGGATCACCGAGGCGTTCGCGATTTCGATCGGCGCCGCCTACAGCCGCTTAAGTCCGCCGGGCGGACCGACCGGGATGGGCGCGAATGGATTCCAGAACCTCGAGACGTCTTTCAAATACCGCGTATTCAAAGACCCGGCACATGAGTTCGTGATGTCCGTCGGCCTTTCCATTGAATGGGGCGGTACGGGTGCAGCCAGCGTGGGCGCCGACCCCTTTAATACGTACACCCCGACTGTCTTTTTCGGCAAAGGACTCGGCGATCTCCCGGACACACTGTCGTGGATCCGACCGGTCGCGATCACGGGCCAAGTGGGATACGCGATTCCAGGCCGACGCTCGACAGCCACGTTCGGCGTCGATCCGGATAGCGGCGACCTGATAGCCGACACAGAATTCCATCCGCGCCTTTTGAACTGGGGCGGAACGATTCAATACAGCATGCCTTACTTGAAATCTGCCGTCGTCGACCTCGGGCTGCCCGATTTCGTCAATCACCTGATCCCGTTGGTCGAGGCGAATTTACAGACGCCGGTCGGAAATACGTTCACTTCGGGAACCGTAACCACGGGCACCATCAATCCCGGTGTCATTTGGGTGGGCAACACCTTTCAGGTTGGGATCGAGGCGTTGATCCCGATCAACCGTCAGAGCGGAACCAATATCGGCGTGATCGGCCAACTACACTTTTATCTCGACGATATCGATCCACGCGGGATCGGCAGGCCCATCTTTGGCAATGCGGTCCAACCCGCAAAGCTCTTTGCAAGGAATTGATCATGCGACACTCATCGGTCCTGTGCGCTCTGCCGCTCATGCTATTGCTCGCGACCGGCCAAGCTTCCGCGCATGCCATGCTCGATCACACCGAGCCGCGGGTCGGCAATAAGGTCGCGGCCACTCCGCGTGAGGTGACGCTTTGGTTCACGCAAAAAATTGAGCCGGCTTTCAGCACCATCACCGTGACGGATTCCGCCGGCAAGCGCGTCGATACCGGCAAAACCCGTGTCAGCGGCACTCAGATGTCGGTCTCGCTGCGGCAAGGGGGTAGCGGAACCTATCGCGTCACCTGGCGCGCGCTTTCGGTCGACTCCCACAAGACCGACGGCAGTTTTAGTTTCCAAGTCGGCCAGTAGGCGCAATCGATGGATTGGCTCGACGCCGGCCTCAACGCGCCCTTGATCGTGGTTCGTGCCATACATTTTGCCGCGACAGCGATCACGACCGGAGCGCTGATTTTCCGCGCGGTGGTGCTGGAGCCCGCTTTGCATTCGGAGCGCGCCTCATGCTCGGGCCGGAAGGGCGATAAGCTGCGGAAGCAAAGCCTCTCATTGGCGTGGATCGGTCTGGGCCTCGTGCTCGCTTCCGGCGCGATCTGGCTGCTGATTGAAGCCGCGTCGATGAGCGAACGACCGCTTGGCGAAGTCATGAGTTCAACCCTGCTCCTGACGGTGCTGCAGGAAACTCAATTCGGGCAGGTCTGCGAAATTCGCCTGCTGCTTTCGGTGGTGTTGGCGGCATGCCTCGCTTATCACCGCTTTGGCTTGCCCGATCGGCTGGCGCTTGGTGCGGGCCTCGGCCTGGCCGCCGCCATCGCATGGACCGGGCACGCGGGCTCAACGCCCGGTGAATTAGGCAAGCTCCACCTCACCGCCGATGTGCTGCATTTGCTTGCCGCGTCGGCCTGGATTGGAGGTCTGGTGCCGCTGGTTCTCCTGCTTGCCGCCACGAGGGGGGATCGGGCGTTCGCATGGCCGTCGCTGACCCGCAATGCGACGGCAAGGTTTTCAACGCTGGGCGTTGTCAGCGTGGCGACGCTCGCGGCGACCGGGATGGTCAACGCCTGGATACTCGTCGGCTCGTTCCATGCTTTGCTAAGCACCGGATACGGGCGCTTGCTAATGCTGAAGCTCGGTGTTTTAGCGATCATGCTGGTGTTCGCAGCGTCCAATCGGTTCTGGTTGACGCCGCGGCTGGCCCGATCGTCAGGCAATGAACTGCAGGACCAGATTCTTCGCCAACTAACGCGCAACAGCGTCATCGAGATCGCCTTGGGATTTGCCATCTTCGCCATTGTCGGAATGCTCGGAACGATGCATCCGGCCATCCACCTTCTCTGAAATGAGACCAACGCGCTCACAGGAATCAACATGCAAATCAAACCACTGGCAAACGGTTCGATCCGCTGCGCGCTAGCAGCCTTCGCCCTGCTTTATTCTTTTTCCGCCTGGCCTGCGCGAGCCCAGGCGATCAAGGCGGGCGACCTCGTGATCTCGCAGGCATGGAGCCGCGCCACGCCGGGTGGTGCGAAGATTGGCGGCGGCTATCTGATCATTGAAAACAGAGGCTCCGCGCCGGATCGGCTTATGGGGGCCTCAGCCGACATTGCCGCCAAAGTCCAGGTTCATGAAATGACCATGAAGGACGGCGTTATGACGATGCGTCCGCTCGAGAAAGGCGTGACGATCGAGCCCGGCAAGACGGTCAAGCTGGCGCCGGGCGGCGATCACCTGATGCTGTTCGATCTCAAGAGCCCGCTCAAGCAGGGAGAAAAGCTTCCGGTCACGCTTGAGTTCGAAAGAGCCGGCAAGGTGAAGATTTCACTCGAGGTGCAGGGCGTGGGAGCACAGGGGCCTGCCGCCGATTCCGACGGTAAAATGCAGATGAAGGGAATGCCGGAGCATTCCGGCAAAATGTAAAACTCGACAATCCTCGAGCGGCGGTCCCGGCGTTTTGATTCCACCGGCTCGCGCCGAAGACGGCGGCCTGGCGGCATTTTGCTGAATCCGGCCCTTGTGTTCTCGCGGCTTATCCGCTTTCAGTGCTGGCTTCCAAGGGAATCCTCAAGGCTTGATTATGCGATTGTCGCGGTTCTTTCTGCCCATCCTCAAAGAGAATCCGAAAGAGGCCGAGATCGTCTCACATCGGCTGATGCTGCGCGCCGGTATGATCAGGCAGGAAGCAGCGGGCATATACGCCTGGCTGCCATTGGGCTTGCGGGTGCTGAAGAAGATAGAGCAGATCGTGCGCGAGGAACAAAACCGCGCCGGTGCCCTGGAAGTGCTGATGCCGACGCTGCAACTTGCGGACCTGTGGCGGGAGAGCGGCCGCTATGATGCATACGGTCCGGAAATGTTGCGCATCACCGACCGGCATAAGCGCGAGCTGCTTTATGGTCCGACCAACGAGGAAATGATCACCGAGATTTTCCGCGCCTACGTCAAATCGTACCGCAGCCTGCCGCTTAATCTCTACCACATTCAGTGGAAATTTCGTGACGAGCAGCGGCCGCGTTTCGGCGTCATGCGAGGTCGCGAATTCCTGATGAAGGATGCGTATTCCTTTGACGTTGATGAGACGGCTGCGCGCCGCTCCTACAATAAGATGTTCGTCGCTTACTTGCGAACCTTCGCGCGGATGGGACTGAAGGCAATCCCGATGCGCGCCGAAACTGGTCCGATCGGCGGCGATCTCAGCCATGAATTTATCGTGCTCGCGGAGACCGGCGAATCCGCAGTCTATTGCGATCGCGACGTGCTTGATCTGCCGGTGCCGGGCGAGGAGATCGATTATGAGACCGATCTCAGCTCGATCATTAAGCAATGGACCTCGGTCTATGCCGCGACCGAAGACGTTCACGATAAGGCTCGGTTCGAGCACGAAGTGACCGCAGAAAAGAAACTGCAGACCCGGGGCATCGAGGTTGGTCAGATCTTCTACTTTGGAACCAAATATTCAGAGGCCATGAAGGCGATGGTTGCGGGACCGGACGGTGCCGAGCTGCCGATTCATGGCGGCTCCTATGGCGTCGGCGTCTCGCGTCTGGTCGGCGCCATCATCGAGGCGTGTCATGATGACGCCGGCATCAAATGGCCTGAAGCAGTGGCTCCATTCAAAGCGGTTATTCTGAATTTGAAACAGGGCGCCGAGGACACCGATGCCGAGTGCGAACGGCTTTACGGTGAGCTTTCAGCGAGGGGGATCGAAGTTCTCTACGACGACACCGACCAACGTGCCGGCGCAAAGTTCGCTGCCGCAGATTTGATTGGCATTCCCTGGCAGATTCTGGTGGGACCGAAAGGTCTTGCCGAAGGCAAGCTCGAACTCAAGCGCCGCAGCGATGGCGAGCGTGAAAATCTCAGCTCCGCGGACGTAGTGGCGCGGCTGAGTTCGTGACGATTTATCCACTTAACTAATCTCGATATCGATCGTCGCGGCTACAATTAGCCCGAATCGTGTGAAAATCGGGCTATGGATGAATCCATGAGCGAGCCAATTCGAACCCCACCTTTCGCGCCATTCGAATGGCTGCTGTCCGGACGCTATTTGCGGGCACGTCGTAAGGAAGGCTTCATTTCCGTCATCGCGGGGTTCTCGTTCCTCGGCATCATGCTCGGAGTAGCTACCCTAATCATCGTCATGGCAGTGATGAACGGCTTCCGTAAGGAACTGCTCGACAAGATTCTGGGACTCAATGGGCACCTCTTGGTGCAGCCGCTCGAATCGCCGCTGACGGATTGGAAAGACGTCGCCGAGCGCATTAGCCAGGTCGCGGGCGTCCGGCTAGCCGCTCCGGTGGTGGACGGTCAGGGTTTGGGATCATCGCCCTTCAATGCCGCCGGCGTTTTCATTCGCGGCATTCGTTCCGACGACCTCAATAACCTCACGTCGATTGCAAAAAACATCAAACAGGGTTCGCTCGAGGGATTCGATGAAGGTCAGGGCGTTGCCATCGGCCGCAGGCTCGCCGACCAGCTCTCACTGCACGCCGGAGACAGCATCACGCTGGTCTCGCCGAAGGGTGCCGTCACCCCAATGGGCACGACGCCTCGGATCAAGCCCTACAAGATCGCCGCGGTGTTCGAGATCGGAATGTCCGAATATGACGCGAGTTTCGTGTTTATGCCGCTTGCGGAAGCACAAGCTTATTTCAACCGAACCAACGACGTGACCGCGATCGAGGTCTTCACCACCAATCCCGACAAAATAGACGCGTTTAGAAAGACGGTGACCGAGGCGGCCGGAAGACCCGTGTTCCTGGTCGACTGGCGGCAACGCAACTCCACATTCTTCAATGCACTTCAGGTCGAACGTAACGTGATGTTCCTGATCCTGACCATGATCGTGCTGGTCGCCGCCCTCAACATTATATCGGGGCTGATCATGCTGGTGAAGGACAAGGGGAGCGACATCGCCATCCTGCGCACGATGGGCGCCTCCCAAGGCGCTATCATGCGGGTGTTCCTGATCACGGGAGCTTCGATCGGAGTGGTCGGCACGCTGACCGGCTTTTTTGTCGGTCTGCTGATTTGCCTGAACATCGAAACGATCCGGCAATTCCTGTCCTGGCTCACCAGCACCGAATTGTTCTCGCCAGAGCTCTATTTCCTTTCCCGGTTGCCAGCCGAAGTCGATTTCGCCGAAACAAGCGCGGTGGTGATCATGGCCCTGACGCTGTCCTTCCTAGCCACGCTGTATCCATCGTGGCGTGCCGCTCGCCTCGATCCTGTCGAAGCGCTTCGGTACGAGTGAGGCGGTGATGGGGCAGGGGACGGAAGATGTACCGGTCATCTATCTCCACGAGATAAAGCGCCAGTACATGCAGGGGACGACGACGCTGACGATCCTGGAGGGCGCCAAGCTCGCTCTTTGGGCTGGACAGTCGGTAGCACTGGTGGCGCCCTCGGGCGCGGGTAAATCGACGCTGCTGCACATCGCTGGCCTGCTCGAAAGTCCCGACGACGGCGAGGTATATGTCGGCGGCGCGGCTACATCGGGATTGTCCGACGTGGAGCGAACCCAGATCCGCCGAACCGATATCGGTTTCGTTTATCAATCGCACCGGTTGCTGCCGGAGTTCTCTGCGCTTGAGAACGTAATGCTGCCGCAGATGATCCGAGGACTGAAACGAAGCGAGACCATCAAGCGCGCCAACGAAATCCTCGGCTATTTGGGCTTGGGAGATCGCATGAAACATCGGCCTGCGGAGCTGTCGGGCGGTGAGCAGCAACGGGTAGCCATTGCGCGTGCGGTCGCAAACGCGCCACGCGCGCTCCTGGCCGACGAGCCCACCGGAAATCTGGACCCACACACGGCCGATCACGTATTCAGCGCGTTGATGCAGCTTGTAAAGGCGACCCATGTGGCGATGCTCATAGCGACGCAC
>JAICIT010000002.1 GCA_025960445.1 Bradyrhizobium sp.
GTCCCGATCTTGATTTCGGTATCGGAGGC
Source organism: Bradyrhizobium sp. (assembly GCA_025960445.1). Lineage (GTDB taxonomy): Bacteria > Pseudomonadota > Alphaproteobacteria > Rhizobiales > Xanthobacteraceae > Bradyrhizobium. The sequence goes on from JAICIT010000002.1 coordinate 30, forward strand.
GCCTGGACTGTAGTGCTTTTGCGCCAGCACCGGAGCGCTGAAAATCAAAGCGCACGCCAAGAGCGCGGCAGTGGCAAGAGTCGAACGGTCGCTCGAGAAAGCCATCGAAGTCCTCCCAGCTAAGCGAGGCTTACTTGGCGCTCTACCTCTGTTTTCGAGGCTTACGAGTGCTGTGCCTCAATTCTTCAGAACCACGCGGCCCACGACTTTTCCAGCCCGCAATTGGTCTATCCATTTTTGTACGTCCGCCATGGGCTCTTCTTTCATGGGCGTCGGCTTGATCTTGCCGGCGCGGGCGAGCGCCATCAATTCATAAGCCTCTGCAAGTGTTCCGACCATGAAACCTTCAATAGTCATTCGCTTGTAGATCCATTGTACCATCGGCAGGCTGAAATTACCTCCCATCAAGCCCGACACGACGATCTTGCCGCCGCGCGCGAGTACGGAAACCGCAAATGCCATCGACTTCTCATTGCCGGCGAAGTCAACGATCTCGTCAAATCCGCCCTCGGTTTCCTTGATGATCCGTTTGGCGATGTCCGCTTCAGCGGGATCGTAGGCGAAGTCTGCGCCGTTGTTGAGCGCCGCCTCACGCGCGGCCTCGCTCAAATCCGCTACAGAGATTTTTTGCTTGAACATCGCCTGCGCGAAAGCCAGTCCCATCATGCCGACGCCACCCAGCCCGATCAGCAGCAGATTACGCTGCCGTGGTCGATCAACCAGCCGCCTCAGCGCTCCGTAAGCAGTGACGCCGGAGCACATCAGGGTCGCCGCCTGGTTGACCGGCAGCGGATCGTAGTCGAGCAGGTATTTTGCGTCGGGTACAAGCACATGGCTGGCGAACCCGCCATCGATGGAGACTCCGAGAAAACGTTGCTTGAGGCACAGATTTTCGTCGCCATTGGCACAATCGCGACATTGACCACAACCGATCCATGGAAACACCGCTTTCCTCGCGCCGATCAGTTCTCTAGGGACCTCCGATCCGACTTCCTCGACGATCCCGGCAATCTCGTGCCCGAGCGTGAACGGCAGCGTCATGCCCCGAGTTGTGTCCAGCCGCCTGCCGCCGCCGAGGTCGGCATAGCCGTCCTGGATGTGCAGGTCGGAATGGCACAGGCCGCAACGCTCGATGCCGACCAGAACTTCTCTGCCTTGCGGCTTCGGTGTTTCGACGATGGTTTCGCACAACGGCGCGTCGAACTTGACTAATGATTGACGTCGCATCAGCGCCATAGCGCGTCTCCTCAAATAGCGGTCGGTTTTGTTTTCCGTATATCGGTCAATTCGCGGGCCATGGCAACGAAGCCACTGACCGGAATGGTCTCGGCGCGCCGAGTCGGATCGACGTCCGCGGCGGCAGCCAGCCGCGCCGGATCGACTGCGAGCGACTTGAGACTTTGCCGGAGCATTTTTCGACGCTGGCCGAAAGCCGCCGCCGCGACCTGCTCGAGCGCACGGCGATCGCAGACCTGCGGAGCCGGGCGGGGAATCAGTCGCACGACCGACGAGGTCACCTTCGGTTGCGGCACAAAGGCGCTTGGAGAAATGTCGAACAAAATCTTTGTTTCAGCGCGCCAATTCGCGAGCACCGCGAGCCGCCCATAAGCCTCCTCGTTCTCGTGCGCAACGATACGCTCGGCCACCTCGCGCTGAAACATCAACACCATCATATCGTACCAGGGCGGCCACGGCTCGATCGAAAGCCAGTCTATCAGCAGCGCGGTGGCGATGTTGTAAGGCAGGTTCGCAACGATCCTGGCTTTGGTGCCACCGAGCATCGGCGCTGGATCGAAACTCTGAGCGTCCGCGCACACGATTTGCAGCCGTCCGGGATATCGTCTTGAGATAGCTTCCAGTGCCGGAAGGGCGCGCTGGTCGCGCTCGACCGCGATCACGCGGCGCGCGCCGAGGGCCAGCAGCGCGCGCGTGAGCCCACCGGGACCGGGGCCGACTTCCACGATGGTGGCATCGTCCAGAGGACCTGCCGCGCGCGCAATCCGCGCGGTGAGATTGAGGTCGAGTAAAAAGTTCTGGCCAAGCGATTTTCGCGCGGATAGAGCGTGCTCGCGAATGACCTCGCGGAGCGGTGGCAGATCGTCGATTGCGCTCATGCCGGCTGTGTCGCCGCCATCCGGGCGGCCAGCCGCAATGCGGCGATCAGGCTCGATGGATTGGCGCGGCCGGTACCCGCAATGTCAAAGGCCGTTCCATGATCCGGTGATGTGCGAATGAAGGGTAGTCCTAGCGTTACGTTGACAGCGTCGTCAAACGCCAGTGTTTTGACAGGGATCAGCGCCTGATCGTGATACATGCAGAGCGCGCAGTCGTACGTCTTGCGCGCCGCCTCGTGAAACATGGTGTCCGCTGGCAGCGGCCCCCGGATATTGATGCCTTCGCCGCGCAGCGCTTCAACGGCCGGCGCCACGATGGTCTGGTCCTCACTCCCAAGCGAACCGTCCTCGCCGGCGTGGGGATTAAGTCCGGAAGCGACCAGCCTCGGATTGACCAGCCCAAATCTGGTTTTCAGATCGGCAACGACGATACGGGCTGTAGCCACGATCAAATCGCTCGAGAGCTGTGTGATGGCCTCACGCAGCGGAAGATGGATGGTCACGGGTACGACGGCGAGAGCAGGGGACCACAGCATCATGACGGGTTGCGGCGCACGCCCCTTGATCGCCGCAAGTTCTGCGAGAAACTCCGTATGCCCGGGATGCCGGAAGCCGGCGCGGTAGAGAATATTCTTTGCAATCGGATTGGTGACCACCGCACCGGCCCATCCAGCGGCTGTATCCTCGACGGCGCGACGGATTGAAGCTATCGCCGCATCTGCACTGGTGCTGTCCGGACGGCCAGGCTCGGCCGTAGCATGGTGGCCGGTGTCAACGACCGGCAGCGCATCTGCGAAAGTAGTAATTGCCTCTGCAGGCCGTACGGCGGCAGTGTTGATATCGAGCCCGATAGCTTTCGCGCGACGGTCCAGGAACTCCCGATCGCCGAGCAGGTAAAAGGGTGGAAGCTTCAGTTGCTTCCGATGCAACCAGGCGGCGAGGGTGATGTCAGGCCCTATACCTGCGGGTTCGCCTGAGGTCAGGGCTAGCGGCTTTGCCATGCGTCAACGATATTCGATCATCGCGGCTTTGCGGATTTCGTTCAGATACCATTTCGACTTCGCCTCGAATTTCTGCGCATACATCTTCTCGCGGACTTCCCTTTTCTTGGGCGTATCGACCGTGGTCGGATTGCGGCCGCAAAGCGCAACCATTTCGATACCTTGTTTCGTAACCTCGGGCGCGGTCAAATGTCCGATCGGGGTTTTGTCGAGCAACTCACGTAGAACCGGGGGTATGTCGGCCGAAGTCTTGGTGACGGTCTCGCGTATCGCAGCGTTTGGCATCGACTTGAAGAAAGCATTGGCCTCCGCGCAGCTTTGCACCCGGTTCCGCAGTGCTTCAGCCTCTTTCTGCCTTGCCTCAATCGCCGCTGGCGCGGATCCTCGCGGGACAACCAGAACGATGGGCTGCATCTTGTACTCGAACGCGGCGCCCTGCTGCTTGTCGTCGGCTCCATCCACCTTAGCCGCCGCCGCGACATCCTTCTCGCCAACTTGAAGGCTTTCCTTGTATCGCCCACGCACCAAACTCGTCCAAACCATGTCGGCCTTGATGCGAGCCTTCAGGGTGTCAGGCCGAATGCCCTGGCCTTCGAGGGATTTGGTCAGTTGCTCCGGCGTGATCCGCATTCTCTCGCTCATCGACGCATAGGATTGATCGATGTCGGAGCCCGTCGGGTCCACACCGAATTTTTTTGCTTCCTTGATCTTCAGTTTTTCGTCGATCAGTTCGTTAATGACCTGCTTCCGGTCCGCAACCTTGTGAGTGGTCAGATAGTTCAACTTGCTGCGCTGTTCGATATCAAAGCTGGTGATGGGATCACCATTGACCATCACGGCGACGGACTGAGCCTGCGACGTCGAGGCGCAGGTCATCAACGCGAGTGCGGCTACACAGGTTTTGATTAGACGCGAGAAGCGAAGAGAGACGGTCGTCATGGTCATATTCGCATTATCAATCGGATCGATTTGCATCGTTAAAGGAAATCTAACTTCAGCAGTGGCCTTCAACATTGGCCCGATCGGAAATGCTACTGAAGAGCCGCGCCGGCGGCGGCGCTAGAGGAGTTGGCAAGCGTCCGCAATCCGATCTGCAGCATAAAGGCGTGGCTGAGGACCGGCGGCGTCGTGCCCGCGGCGTAGTTGTAGGAGGTGACGTAGTTAGCTGCCAGCACGAAGCAATCGTCCACATATCCTGCACCGACGATGTACTGATTGACCTTGTTCGCTTCCAGATCCCATCGCGCAGCTCCCGTGACTACCCAGTTGGCCGCCAACTTCATCGAGGCGCTGCCCAATAATCCTTCGCGGCGGGTGAGATAACCCAACTCCGGCTGCTGGGCGTAATTGCCGTACAGCATGCTGACCGACCAGCGATCAAAAGCTGCGCGGCCTTCAGCCTCGAAACGATTGACGTTGAGTGTCGCCTCGTCGAGCCGGGTGCGAACGCTGAAACTGTAGGTGCGGCTGGGCGAGTAATTGACCCGAGCGACATAGTCGGATCGCGTATTCTGCAGGCCGGAATCAAGACCGGTGTTGGTCATATCCGCGACCGCGAATGAATTCAGACCAAACAGTTGATAGGACTGTCCGAACAGCACGTTGACGGCACCGCCGCGGTCGAATTGCGTGGTCGCCTGCACGCCAACATTGGCGCGACCACCACCCTCGACCCGATCGTAGCCCGAGAATTTGTCGACGCTGAATAGATTGCTGGCATCGAACACCATGCTTTGCGCGTCTTCGTTCGGAAGCTTGCCCGCATAGGATTCGTTGGGACGTATGATGACCTGTGCAATCGGTTCGACCGTCGTCGTGCCCCACGGTTGAACGTTGATAAAGGGGTATCGATATTCGAGGCCAACCGTGGGCATCGCGCGTAACGCCTGGGTATCGCCTACCGGGAGGAAGTTGGAAACGCCCGGTTGGTTCGAGATCGAAGAGTCAATCGCATCCGCGCGGATGCTGGCAAATGGTGTCCAGATTTGTCCGGCGGAATCGGTGAACGAACGCCGCCACTGTGCCTCAGCCGTCAGCCGCGTGTAGGTGCCGGGCATTCCCCGCAGCAGGCACTGCGAGGGTAGGCGCGCCAGCGGATCGGCGGAGGCTGTCATGCACAGGCTTGCCGTATTCGCCAATGTCGTGATCGGGTCGAAGGCCGCCGTCTGGCGCGTCAAACTTGTAAAATTCGTTTTGTAGCTGAATTCTCCGCCGAGGATCGGATTGTTCAGGACGTTCGAATAATCAAGTACCGGATGTATCACCGGCACCTGGGCCTGGTTACCCGAGTAGCTCAAATAATAAATCGTGCGAAGGTCGAAGAAGCTGCGATTGCCGACTCCCGTCAGGTAAAGCTGGGAAATCGCTTCCGTCGGCAGCGTGAGGAACGAGCCGAGCGGGTCTCTGTATTGAGCAAGCCTGTAATCGGAGAAAAACGCGTAGTCCGAGAGCAGGACGCCATCCCAGCCCCATACCCATTTATCGTTCAGTGCGAACTGGCCCTTGGTGTCAATTCCGCCGCGGAATTGTCGATCACCCGGTTGCCCCGCGAAATCCCCGGGCTCCAACTGGTCGATGCCATAGGCGCGGATTTGGTATGAACCGCTCAACAGTCGCTGACGGAATTCACCCTGAAACAATACGCCCTGTTTGGTGGTGAAACGCGGACTGAAGGTCGCATCGTAATCCGGGGCGATGGCCCAGTAGAACGGAGTTTCAACGCCGTAGCCATAGCCCGATGCCGTGGAGAAGCCCGGCATCAAGAACCCGGTCTTCCGCTTAACCGTGGGATCGGGGGTCGAAAAATAGGGCACGTAAGCTATCGGAACGCCGAAGAACTCCAGTTGCGCGTTCTCGAAATACAGCATCTTTTCGTTTTGATCGTGAATGATGCGCGCACCTTTGACCTGCCACAATGGCGGCTTCTTCGGATCGTCCTTACAGGGAGCGCAGGCGGTGTAGACTCCGTTTTCAAAAACGGTGTAGTTGCCGCTCGACCGGTCAGCGCGCGTCGCCGCCATTCGCGTCGCATCAGCGGTGTCGACGCGAAGCGAATCCACGAATCCGTCGCGATAATCATCGCTCAGATCCATGATGTTGGCGTAAGTGATCTTTCCTTCCGCATCGGTCATGCGGATATTGCCTTCCGCATGCAGTCGTTTGGTCTTCTGATCGTAAATGACTTTATCGGCTTCGACGCTTGTCCCGTTGTAGAACATCTGCACGTTGCCGACCGCCGATACGCGCGAATTGTTGTAGTCGTAATCGACCTCGACCGCCTGAACGAGCATCCGTCCATCATTAGCGGGGTGGGGCGCGACCGGCCGCGGAGGTCTCGGATTGTAAGTGAAGCTCTGCGCCGCCGCCGGTGTCGCAACTCCCAGCGCGACGGCAAACACCAATCCAAACACCAGTGCGGTGCTGACGCCGATCAGGCGAGCACAATCGCGGCGCAGGGGCGTGCGCCGGCCAAGCACAGGCAGCCGTCTCTGCCGGGCGGCGACAGCAGCCACTACCCGTCCTCCTGGTACAGCAAGGCCAAAAAGCCGGTGAGGCCGCCCACGAGCACGGGCAGCCACGCCGCAGCGATCGGATGCATCAAGTCAGCCTTGCTCAAATCCTCAGTTACTTTCGACAGAACATAGAGCAGAAACCCCGCTCCCACGCCACTCAAAACCATCTTTTGCACGCCGCCGAAACGGAAGAAGCGCAGGCTCACAGCGGCTGCGAGCATCACCATCGCGGCCAGCAAAAACGGCTGCGCGATGAGTTTGTGGTACTGCAGCCGGTAGCCTGCCGTGGCGAACCCGGAGCTTTCCGACGACCGGATATAGCTCGGCAGTTGCCAAAAAGACACAGTCTCCGGCGTCGAGAAACTGTTGCGGACTTGAGCCGGGGTCAGGCTGGTCGCAAGCTCGAAGCTGTCCTGGTCGATAGGGGGAGCGTCGAGGGCGTAGCGGCGCGCGGATTTGAAGAGCCACCGCCCTTCTTTCAGCGTGGCCTCACGCGCTTCGATTCGCTCCTTGAACTGGCCGTCGCTATCGAAGCGGAACAACGTCAATCCGGTTAAGCGCACGCCCTGCTGCTCGCTGCGCGCGGCGTTGATGATGACCTGTCCATCACTGTTGACCTGGTTGATCCAGAAACCGGATGCGTCCTGAACACCGCCCCCCGGCGCGGAGCCAAACAACTCGGCTTCCATTCGCTTGGAGAGCTCGCGCAGATTCGCAGACATCGGATTGTAAACGGCGGTGGCGAAAATTCCGATCATGATCGCGCTGGCCAGCGCCGGCGCAATGAACTGCCAGGCCGAAACGCCGGCGGCGCGCGCCACCACTAGCTCAAGCCGTCGCGAAAGCGCGAGATAGCAGGTCATGGCGCCGATCAGGATGCAAAACGGCATCATCTTCTCGAGCAATTGCGGCACCCGAAACAGCGATGTCTCTGCCACCGTTATCGCCGACGCGGAAACCAGCCCGGACGTCCTTCTAACCATTTCGATGTAGTCGACCAGTACCAGGAGCACGAAAATGCTCGCGAACACGCCAATGGCCGAGACCACAAAACGGCCGGCAAAATATCGCCCCAGCGTGTTGGTGATCATGCTCATGCGGTAACGGGCCGCCCAAACAGCCGTGAAAGACGCGCATTCGATTTGTTGATGGCTTCGATCAGCGCGGCTGGCGGCTCCAGCACGACGCCACCAACGATGATCCAGACGCTCACTCCGATTGAAGCCGCCAACATCAGGTACTGAAAGACGGGGGCGAGCGATGATTTCACCGCCAACACGGAGCAGGCAAACCCCGCCATCCGTAATCCGAACACCGCGAGAATGGAGCCGCCGATTGAAAAATTGCGACTCTGACGCGTGGTGCGCGGTGCGCCAAGAAATGCAAATGTGAGCACTGCAAAAGCGAACGGGTAGATCGGCGCCATAAAGCGGTCATGCAATTCGGCGCGGAACTGGCCGGGCAATTGCAAGTAAACCGGATCATTGGCGGCGGGCACGAGCAATTCCCAGAGGTAGCGTTCGCGAATGCCCAATGTGACGTCGCGCCCCTGATTCGAGAACTTCGACATATCGAAAGCATAGCGGCCGAATGCCACCAAAGCCGGGTCCCGCTTTCCGAGTTCGAAGCGCTGCAGATTTCCGTCTTCAAGAATCAAAAACGATCCACCCTCGTTCTTCAGAACCGTTCCATGGTCGGCAATGATGCTGACACGTTCCTTTGGATCGCGGCGATCATCGACGAAGATGCCGACGAGCACGCCCCCGGGCCGCCGCTCCCGAATCCGGATCGTCAGGTTGGGATCGAGTTGCGCAAACCGGCCCGGCTGCAGGATGTTGGTCAACACGTCGGCGGTAATTTCAGCATCCCACCGCTTCAAGCGCCGCAGGCCGTCGGGTGCGAGATAGGACGCGATGAGAGCGACCATCACCGCGACCACCGTTGTCGCGTAAAAGAACGGCCGGAACAGCCGGAACGGCGAGAACCCGGCGGCATTCATCACGATGATTTCGGAGTCGGTCGCGAGCTTGTTCAGCGTATGCGAGATCGCAATCATCAACGCGATCGGCGAGATGATCAGCACCAGTGCCGGGATCACGAGGCTGGTGACGCCGAGAAAGGTCAGGATGGTCTGACCCTGGCTGGTCATCAGGTCGATGCCGCGCAAGGCCTGCGTGATCCAGATCACCCCTGTCAGGCTGACCAGAACCAGCGCAAACGACGCAAGCGTCGTCCGAAAAATATACCTGTCGATAGACCCCATCGCCACCGCACGATCCCGCCCTGCGAACAGTCACGACCAATCCCGAATCCGGGACCCCCAACGGTCGCACAGCCAATTCACGCAGCCTGCCACTTTCTCACTAGCATCCCTTTGATCCGTCAACAAAATGGCTGCGACATGGCACCCTCGGAACAAGGTTAAGAATTCGTGCTATGTGGCCACCGCGCCACGTGGGACGCTTGGCAGCGTGGCGGCCGACAGGCCATAGTGCGTGACTAGGCTCCTGAGGACGCGAAATGGCGCCCGACAGAGCATTCCGGGCACCGTGCGCGAGTTTCCGACCAGCGACAGCCCCTGATTGGAGGATTTGCTATGCCCGACGCCATCACGGTGGGTTTCGTTCCTTTTTCCACCGCCCGGCGCGGCATTCTGGTGGTTTTCTGCGACGATGCGCTGAAATTTGGTCCGGCCACCAGCAAGATACTGGGCCGCGTCGCCGGGCTTGCCGGTCGGGCCGCGGCGACCAACCAGTTCAAGGGAAAAAGCTGTTCAACTCTCGATATTCTGGCGCCGGGGGGTCTGAAGGCCTCGCGCCTGATTGTCGTGGGAGCCGGCAAGCTTTCGGCCCTCAAGGATGAGGATTTTCTCAAGCTCGGCGGCACGGCCGCGGGCAAACTCGGCGCCAGCAAGGAGCCGGTGACCATCGTCGCCGAATTGCCGAGCGGGCCCATGGAGCCGGATCAGGCGGCCGCCCTGGCCGCGGGCGTGCGCCTGCGGGCCTATCGATTCGATCGTTACAAAACCAAGAAGAAGGACGGCGAGGACACTGCCTTGCGTGGCGAAATTTCGCTCGCCGTTGGTGACGTGGGTGCCGCGCGCAAGGCTTTCGCTGTTCGCGCACACGTCGTCGACGGCGTCATCATCGCGCGCGAACTCGTGAACGAGCCTCCCAACGTACTCTATCCCGAGGAATTCGCCCGGCGGGCCAGCCGGCTGCGGAAGCTCGGCATCGAGGTCGAGATTCTTGACGTGAAGGCGATGAATAAACTCGGGATGGGCGCGTTGCTCGGTGTTGCGCAGGGCTCGGCACGGCCCGGCCGCACCGTGATCATGCGGTGGAACGGCAGCAAGCGCGGTGATCAGCCCGTCGCCTTTGTGGGAAAGGGCGTGTGTTTCGATACCGGGGGCATTTCGATCAAGTCGGCGGGCAGCATGGAGGACATGAAAGGCGACATGGGCGGCGCGGCTTGCGTGGTTGGGCTGATGCACGCGCTGGCTGCCCGCAAAGCGAAGGTCAACGCAGTGGGTGCGATTGGACTGGTCGAGAACATGCCCGACGGCAATGCACAGCGCCCCGGCGATATCGTGACCTCGATGTCGGGACAAACCATCGAAATCATCAATACCGACGCCGAAGGCCGGCTGGTTCTCGCCGATGTGCTCTGGTACGTGGCAAAGAAGTTCAAGCCGAAGTTCATGGTCGATCTGGCAACCCTCACCGGCGCGATCATGGTAGCGCTCGGCACCGAATATGCCGGACTTTTCTCCAACAACGACGAGCTAGCCGGACGTCTGACCGAGGCCGGGCTTGCAACGGGGGAGCGGGTCTGGCGCATGCCACTCGGTCCCGAATACGACAAGCAGATCGACTCGCAGTTCGCCGATATGAAAAACACCGGCGTCCGTCACGGCGGCTCGATCACCGCGGCCCAGTTTCTGCAGCGGTTCGTTGACGGGACGCCCTGGGCGCACCTCGATATCGCCGGAACCGCGATGGGCGCGCCGAAGACGGAAATCAATCAAAGCTGGAGTTCAGGCTATGGCGTTCGCCTGCTCGACCGGCTGGTGGCGGAGCATTACGAATCGAAGCGATGACGGAAGTCCTGTTTTACCATCTGCAAAACATGACGCTCGAAAGCGTTTTGCCGCCCTTGCTCGAAAAATCGCTGGAGCGCGGCTGGCGAGTCGTCGTGCAGTCGACATCGCGGGAGCGCGCTGATGCGCTCGATGGACATTTGTGGACCTATCGCGATGATTCATTCTTGCCTCACGCGATCTGGAGCGCAGGCGATGCACAGGACCAGCCTATCGTGCTGGCGATCGAAGATATCAACCCGAACGGCGCCAAAGTCAGGTTTCTCATCGACAATGCGGTTTTGCCTACGGATTCTGATCGTTATGAGCGAATGGTGGTAGTGTTTGACGGCGAAGACGACGACGCGCTCGCCGCAGCCCGAAGTGCCTGGACCGATTGCAAAGCGCGCGGCTTTGAGGTCACTTATTGGCAGACCGACGAGCGGGGCAGATGGCAGCGGCGGGAATAACGATTCGTCCGCAATAAATCAGAATCCACGCTTTCAACAGGCGAGGAGCTTGGACAAAGCCACGGTCGTGCCGCAAACTGGTGGTGGGACAAAAGCTTAACGCGACGACCTGGGAATCTACTCGATCGTGCAACACAACAGCTTTTCTCGAAAACCTCTGCTGGCGCTGCTGCTGTTTGCGCCGTTAGTCGCCGGCTGCTCCGGCGCTTCGGATCTTATATCTCGCGACGCCGAATGGTTTTCGCGCCCCGGCCGTTTGTTCATCAGAAATATTTCGATCGACGCGCCGCCGCTTAGTCCCGACAAACCCGTGACGGCCGAAGATTTGGTCAGCGCCGAGGGATTTTGTGCGGGAATGGTGCCTCCAGGCGGCAGCCCTGCGGACGCGAACGCCGCGACCGATGGTGCATCAGCAGCGCCGGTGCCGTCGACATCGGGAACGGTGGCGCTTGGCCACACCGAATGCGATGTTGTCCGCGGCATCGGTGCGCCTGCGAATGTTAATCTTTCGAACAATGCGCGCGGCGACAGGGTCGCGGTCATCACCTATGCCGAGGGCCAGCGGGCCGGCATTTACACCTTCACCGCTGGACGTCTGACTTCGATCGAGCGCGGCCCAGAGCCGGTTGCCCAGCCGAAGACCGCCAAACCAAAGGTGGCGAAGAAGAAGGCGGCGGCAACCTGAGCGTCGGCGCTGCTTAGTCGCTTTCTCGAACGCGATCCAACGTCTTGAAAATTGCGGTCTCGGCCAAACAGCGATCAGCCGGTTTCCTCATATTGCGAACTCGCTGCCAGCCACGCTTCTTCAGCGCGTTGTAACGCTCGCTCGGCGGCAGTCCGCGCCTTCGATAATTGCCCAGCCTGTTTCGGATCGCGCGTGAACAAATCTGGCAGAGCCAAAGCGGCATCAATCTTGGCAATGATGCCATTAATCCGCTCGATCTCGGTCTCAGCCTCGGAAATCTTCTGCTTCAGCGGAGTGCGCTTTTCGGGCTTGCTGCGCTGAGATTTTTCGGAGGCATCGACCTGCCGATCGCGCGAGCTGGCGCGCATGCCGCGCGCGGACAATACCATTCGCCGATAGTCGTCAAGATCACCTTCAAAGCTCGTCACCTTGTGATCGGCCACGACCCACAGTTGATCCGCGCACGCTTCAATCAAGTAGCGATCGTGCGAGACCATGATGACAGCGCCTGGAAATTCGTTGATCGCCTCCGCAAGCGCGGCGCGGCTGTCAATATCGAGATGGTTTGTAGGCTCATCGAGTATGATCATGTTCGGACCAAAGAAGGTCGCCAGCCCCAACAACAGCCGAGCCTTTTCGCCACCGGAGAGATTTTGGACGGGCGTATCGCCCGCTTTTCCCGAAAAGCCGATCGCCCCGGTTCGTCCGCGCACTTTGGTTTCCGGCGCGTCCGGCATCAGCCTGCGGATGTGATCGTAGGGCGATGCATCGACATCGAGTTCATCGAGCTGGTGCTGGGCGAAGTATCCGACTGCAAGTTTCTCCGCGCGGGTGACGTTCCCTGCGAATGGCGGCAGCCTGTTGGCGAGTAGCTTGACGAGCGTCGACTTACCGTTGCCGTTCGATCCCAGCAGCGCAATACGGTCATCGCCATCGATGCGTAGCGTGACGCGATTGAGGACCGGCTTCTTCCGATCGTACCCGACGGTTACATCATCGACGGCGATGATCGGCGGCGAAAGCATCTTCTCAGGCACTGGAAATGATATTTCCCGCACATCCTGAGTCACCAGTGCGGTGACGGGTTTCATCCGTTCCAGCATCTTGACGCGCGATTGGGCCTGGCGGGCTTTGGACGCCTTGGCCTTGAAGCGATCGACAAAGGCCTGCAGGCGCTTGCGTTCGTCGGCTTGCCGCTTGGCGTGCTTGGCGTCGAGCATTTCGCGGGTAGCACGCTGTTCTTCGAACGAAGAATAAGTGCCCTTGTACAACGTCAGCTTGCCACGATCGAGGTGGAGTATCTGGTCGACGGAGGTGTCGAGCAGGTCGCGATCATGGCTGATGACGATCACGGTACGAGGATAATTGGCCAGGTGATCCTCGAGCCACAACGTACCTTCGAGATCGAGATAATTGGTCGGCTCATCCAGCAACAACAGATCGGGCGCGGCAAACAATGTGGCAGCGAGTGCGACGCGCATGCGCCAGCCGCCCGAGAATTCCTGACACGCCCGCGCCTGGTCCGCGGTGCTGAAGCCGAGGCCGTTAAGGATGGCGGCGGCACGAGCTGGCGCCGAATGGGCGTCGATGTCGACAAGTCTGGTGTGGATATCCGCGATCCGGTGCGGATCATGGGCGGTCTCGGCCTCGCGCAGCAAGGCATCGCGTTCGAGATCCGCCCTAAGAACGATCTCGATCAGGCTTTCAGGCCCGTTCGGAGCCTCCTGGGCAAGGCTGCCGACTCTCCACCGAGGCGGAATCGTGATCGTCCCGGTCTCGGTCGGCAATTCTCCCCGGATGGCGCTGAACAGGGTGGATTTACCGACGCCGTTGCGGCCAACAAAGCCGACGCGCGCGCCCGGCACGATCTGGGCCGAGCCATGGTCGATCAGAAGCCGTCCGGCGATCCGGACCGATAGTTCGGTGATTGAAAGCATGCCAGCTTGTCACCGGAGTAGCGGCTAAACGCAACCCCGTATCTGCACGAATAGTCCTCGGATGTGCGTGGCAAAAGGCTAGCTGGAGCCCTTGCAGTTCCAACTGTCGCGCCGGCGTAGTTCGTCCATGAGACTTTGAAGGCGAGGGGACAGGCGCGACGATTCCGGGCGGAAGCTCTGCTGCAGCGCCTCAGCCACGCCGTCGCAAATCGACCGCATGGTGTGGCGGTCCGCCACAGAGTCGCTTTCGCTAAAATGCCAATTCATGACAGATGCCGATCGTGTCTCGCGTGAACAGTGCAGCATCAAGTCTTCGGCTTCAAAATTGTTTCGTGACCTTGGCCGATTACAAACATTCTAGTTAATTTGAATGAAACGCAGGCACCGCTCTCCTTAGAGCTCAATGAAAAGCCCCGGCGCAAGGGGCCGGGGCTAACTCGGTCATTGGACCATCAAGCTTAGTAACAGCGATTGACCAGTCTCCAGCGCGGACCCCATGGCGTCGGGACCAGGCGGCGCACGTAGCAGCCGCCATAACCATAAAAAGCTGGGCCGCCAACGAAGAAGCGCGGGCCACCCCAACCCCACCCCCCATGATGGAAGCCATGCCCGCCGTGAAAACCGCCAAATGCAGAGGCGGAGGTCGGCGCCAAGCCGGCCGCTGCGAGCGAAGCTGCGGCAACTGCAACAAGCGAGAGTTTGCGTAACATCGTCGTCTCCTCGGAGTTCGGACACCACTGGTGTCCTTGGTGATGTGCTCCCGGTGACGTCCGCCAAAGAGCAGGCGGCGCGATCGGTAATGTAACGCTATTCCCGCGAAGCTGAACGAAGCCGGCACATTCGCTTCAGAGTGGGTTAATGTTCGTGAATTCGTTGTAATGCGGAGTTTGCCACGCGCTCCGATGACCACACACGGACCGTCGCTTGCTGTTCGCTCGGGGCGTCGATATAAGCGCCGCGACTCCCATCAGCTTTGTAAGGACGATATCATGGCGATCGAGCGCACCTTTTCGATTATCAAGCCGGACGCGACCGCGCGCAACCTGACCGGCGCGATCAACGCCCTGATCGAAAAGGCAGGGCTTCGAATCGTCGCCCAGAAGCGCATTCGCATGACTCGCGAACAAGCTGAGACTTTTTACGCCGTCCACAAAGCGCGACCATTTTTCGGCGAACTGGTCGATTTCATGATTTCCGGGCCCGTTGTGGTTCAGGTCCTTGAAGGCGATAACGCCGTGCTCAAGTACCGCGACGTCATGGGCGCAACCGATCCGGCCAAAGCAGCCGACGGTACGATCCGCAAGGTTCACGCGAAGTCGATTGGTGAAAACTCAGTGCATGGCTCCGACGCCCCCGAAACGGCGGCCATCGAGATCGCCCAATTCTTCTCCGGCAACGAGATCATCGGCTGATTGTACCCGCGGCGTGCAACCGATCGTCGCGCGTAAACGCTCGTCCTTTCTTTAGGAGCGCGATTTGAACTGGCTGCTGCACATCTTCGATCCGGCGAATATCGGGATGTTGGTCGCGCAGTTTCAGCAGGAGCTCCAGGAGCCGGCATTTTGGGTAGCCGTCGGTAAGATCATCTGGATCAACGTATTGCTGTCAGGCGACAACGCCCTGGTGATTGCGATGGCATGTCGCGGACTGGAGCCGCGTTATCGCCTCTGGGGCATGATCATTGGCGCCGCCGCCGCCGTTTTCCTGCGCATTGTCTTCACCGGAATTGTCGCCTCGCTGATGGCTTTGCCTTTCCTCAAATTGGTTGGCGGGCTGGCGCTGATCGTGATTGCCGCGAAACTGCTGGTACCGGAAAGCGAGGATGAGCAGGGCATAGAATCCTCGTCGCATCTGTGGGCCGCGGTGCAAATCGTGGTGGTCGCGGACGTCGTCATGAGTCTGGACAATGTGATCGCCGTGGCTGCTGCCGCCAACGGCAGCGTGCCGCTGCTGGTGCTTGGGTTGGCGATCAGCGTCCCCCTGATCGTCGGCGGGGCGGCGTTAATCATGGCGATTCTTAATCGCCTGCCGATTTTGATATGGGCTGGCGCCGCTCTGTTGGGCTGGATTGCAGGCGACGTTATTGCCACCGACCCGGCTATCCAGCCGAAGCTGCAGGAGCTCTTCGCTTCCTGGTTTGGCACGAATGTCGACGCGTTCTTAGCGTGGTTCGGAGTGGACACGGGCGCTGGGGCAGGTGCCGAAATCGCCTCTGCTGCGGCGGGCGTGATCGTTGTACTGGTCGCGGGATGGATTTGGCGAGCACGCACGTTGCAGCGTACCAAACATGCGACGTGAGCTGAGCCGACGCAGGTCTTAAATTTAGTGCCTCACGATAGAGCCTGATCTGCCGACCAGTCGCGCAAGCTGCTTGAAACGGCTGCCGACGCGATCGGCTACGAGATCGACAAGTCTATGCTCAAACACGAGCATCAGCTTGCGGCCGCTGGTTCGAAAATGGGTCGCGGGCAACACGCCGGGCCGCGCCGCGGAGATCAAATGAGCTACCCGGAAAGCCGCGCCCAAGACACGGGCGCGCTCCAGCATCGGTGGCGACACCAGTTCCTGAATAGCCATCGGCGGTTCGTTCTGCTCGCTCAGGCCGGCATAGCGATAAAATACCGACAGCGCTACAAACGCTCGGTCTGGATGGCTGATCGCGCCGAAATTGCCATGAGTGATCAGGTTGAGTGTCTGCTCGCCGCGATAGTCAGGATGCACACGCCAGCCGATATCCGATAGCAGGCAGGCGGCGTGACGCAGGCGCCGATCGTCTTCGTTCTCCCGCAATTTTATCACCCGCACCAGACGATCGGTCCATTCGATCAGTTCCTGAGCATGGCGCGACGAACGCGACAGCAGTTCATTCAAATCCCGCGCGGCGCAGATAAATCCATCTCGTGAGCGTTCGCTAGCTGGCAGCTTTTCGTACAGCAGGCCTTCGCGCACGCCGAAGGTCGAAAACACAATCATCTTCGGTTTCGCAGCGCGGATGATGTTTTCGAGCACCAAAGCCGCATAGGCCAGTAATGGTCGGCGTGCGTCGGCAACGACTTCGATATTGGCCAGCATGTTCGCAGCCGCAAGTCGCCGAAGGCGGCGAGCGAAATCGAGCGCGCCGGCTGCGGGTATCGAATAGCCGTGCATCACCCGCAACGGATAACCGCTCTGGATAATGTGAATGCGGGCAAGTGCCCGCCATGTTCCTCCCACCGCATAGAAGCTGCGCCCGCGGGCAGCGCGGAGCTGGGGCGCTTCGGAAAGCTCGGTCTTGACGATGCGCTCGGCGCGCTTGAGCGATTTGTGCGACAAGTCCTGCAGCGCCAGGCTTCCGAGAGGCAAGGTAACGCCTTTCCCGACACGGCTGCCGCGCACGTCAGTCAGCTCGAGCGATCCGCCACCGAGGTCGCCGACGACGCCGTCCGGCTTGTGCACGCCCGATATGACCCCGAGCGCGGACAATCTCGCTTCGCGCGATCCGGATAGGATTTGGATTTGGACGCCGCAGATGCGCTCCGCCCTTGCGATGAAATCGGGGCCGTTGGAGGCGTCGCGGCAAGCCGCCGTGGCGATCGCGTGCACTCGGCCGACTTTCATCACTTTGCAAAGCGCCCGAAAGCGCCGTAGCGACGTCAGGGCCTTTTTCACGGCGTCCGGAGCCAACAGTCCGGTGGTTTGAACCTCGCGGCCGAGGCCGCACAGCGCCTTCTCGTTGAAGATTGTGATGAGGCTGCGCGTCATCGATTGGTAAACGACGAGGCGAACGGAGTTCGACCCAATATCGATTACGGCGACGCTGGAGGCGCGCTTGCCCGGCGATTTCACCGCGACGATCCTTTAGGAAGAATGCTGACGCTCGGTACGGCGCGTGAGGCGGCGCGGCGAAGATTCCTTGAGCGACTTTCCACGGCCTGACAAACTCGGATTCGTCATGAAATAATTGTGCAGGTTGAAAGGCTCCTCGCCCTTCGCGGCCTTCATACGCGTTGACGAACCATCCGGCAACAATTGCCAGCTCTGCTCGGTATCCTTGAGATTGGCCACCATGATCTGCTCGAGAACCTGCTGATGGACCGTGGGATTTGTCAGGGGGCAGAGTATCTCGACGCGCCTGTCGAGGTTACGAGGCATCATGTCGGCCGAGGAGATATACACAGCTGCCTTCGCGCTCGGCAGGCCCTGACCCATCCCGAAGCAGTAGATGCGGCCATGCTCGAGGAAGCGGCCGATGATCGATTTGACGCGGATGTTTTCTGAGAGTCCGGCAAGGCCCGGCCTCAGACAGCAAATGCCGCGCACGACCAACTCGATCGACACTCCAGCCTGCGACGCCTCATACAAGGCGTCGATGATGTCCGGATCCACCAGCGCATTCATCTTCATCCAGATCGCGGCCGGCCTGCCATGGCGCGCATGATTGGTCTCGGCGTGGATATGTTCGATCATCCGCTTGCGTAGCGTCAGCGGCGATACCGCCATCCTCTCGATATCGCTCGGCTCGGCATAGCCGGTGATGTAGTTGAATACCCGCGCGGCGTCGCGGCCGATGGTCGGGTCCGACGTGAAATACGACAGGTCGGTGTAAATGCGAGCGGTCACCGGATGATAGTTTCCGGTCCCCGTGTGCACGTAGGTCGTCAGGCTGCCGGCCTCGCGGCGGACAATCAGTGACAGCTTGGCGTGCGTTTTAAGTTCGAGAAACCCATAAACAACCTGGACGCCCGCACGTTCGAGGTCGCGTGCCCAGCGGATATTGGCTTCTTCGTCAAACCGGGCCTTCAGTTCGATCAGCGCCGTGACTGACTTTCCCGCTTCTGCAGCTTCAGCCAGCGCGCGAACGATGGGCGAGTTGTTGGAGGTCCGATACAGCGTCTGCTTGATCGCCACGACATCCGGGTCGCGGGCGGCCTGTTGCAGGAACTGCACCACGACATCGAAAGATTCATAGGGGTGATGAACGATCAGATCCTTTTGGCGGATCGCAGCGAAAATGTCGCCGCCGTGATCACGGACACGTTCGGGATGGCGGGGCACGTAGGGCGCGAATTCGAGGTCGGGTCGGTCCAGCCGGGTCAGTTGCGACAATTCGTTCATTGCCAGCACACCGTCAACCAGCAGCACCTCATCATCGGTGGTGGAAAGTGCCTGCTGCACGAACAATCGCAGCCCTTCCGGCATGTTGGCTTCGATTTCGAGACGGATCACCGAACCCCGTCGGCGCCGCTTCAGCGCCGTCTCGAACAGCCGAACCAGATCTTCCGCTTCTTCCTCGATTTCAAGTTCGGAGTCCCGGATGACACGAAAAGCTCCCTGGCCTTTCACCGTGTACCCCGGGAATAACCGGCCGATGAAGAGGCTTGTGGCCTGCTCAATCGTAATCAACCGGGCAGCGGCATCCTTGCTGACGGGCAAGCGAATAAAGCGGTCGATCTTGCCCGGCATTCTGATCAGCGCATTCATCGGTTTGCCATCGGAGAGGCGCGCCAGATGGAGTGCGATCGTAAATCCGAGGCTCGGGATGAAAGGGAAGGGATGCGCAGGGTCGATCGCGAGCGGCGTCAGCAGCGGGAAAATATTGCGTAAGAAATGGTCCTCGATCCAGCTTCGCTCGGTTTTTGTGACATCACGGCCATCGACAAGCGCGATCCCGACTTCGCTCAGGATATTGCGCAGATCGCGCCAGATTGCCTGCTGATCGTTGGCGAGCTTTGAAACCGTTTCGTTGATGAGGACAAGCTGCTCGGCGGGAGTAAGCCCATCGGGGCTGCGCTCAGTGATCCCCTCGCGAACCTGGGCCTTTATTCCCGCGACCCGGACCATGAAGAATTCATCAAGGTTATTGGCGGAAATCGAAAGAAATCGCACGCGTTCCAGCGCGGGATGGCCTGAATTGACGGATTCCTCGAGCACCCGGCGGTTGAAATGCAGCCAAGAAAGCTCACGGTTAATGAACCGCTCGGGGCTATGGGCGATCGTCGGACCGGCCTGGACCTCGAGTTCTTTTTCTTTGTTTACAACGAGTTGCGCGGATTCCATGAAGTTTCAATCTATCAAGGTCGGTTGGCCGGCGAGTCTGTCATGGCCACCACCAAAGGTGTGTTATCGCCATGACCTTTCAATGACATTGACGGTCGCCGGGTCCATCCGATCAGGAAGATACCGAGGGCGGGCGGTAATCACATCTTACGCAACAATTCGGCCGCGAGGGCTCGGGTAACAGGCCGACCCAGCCGCAAGGCTTCGGTATCCAGGATGGCAACGGCTCGCATTGCGGCCGCATAGGACCGCTCTATTCGAGTTGCCAGATAACCCACGACGTTTTCATCGACGGCCATTTGGCGATCCGCGCAGAACTTCACGATCAGGGAGCGAAACAACTGATCGTCCGGCGGCAATAACGATATCGTCGGCAGCGCCCGGAGCCGCGAGCGCAGATCGCGCAGTTCGACAGGAAATGCCGACGGTGCCTCACGCGCGGTTATCAGGACGAAAGCCTCGTCTTCTCGCGCCAGATTTATCAGATGGAACAGCGCGCGTTCCTCGAACTCCGACGAATTCAAGTCTTCGACCACAAGCGCTCCGGTTGCCAGCGCGTCTGGCACAAACGACGCACTCAGCAAATGTGCCGATGTCGACCGTGCGCCCGCTTGCTCCGCCCAGATAGCGGCTAGATGACTCTTTCCGGATCCTTCCGGCCCAACAAGCAGCATGATCCGATTTGGCCACTCGGGCCAACTATCGATCAGCGCCAGCGCCGCGGCGTTGGCTGGGCCTTCCAGAAAATTATCGCGGGTCAGGCTCTCTGAGTGCGGCAGCGCAAGCGCAAGCTGACGGGGTTCAACGCGGCCTGACACTAGAGTTACTCCATGCCGGAACCGACCGGCGCGCGACTATGCGGTTTCGATCGTGCTCATGTGCCGCACCCACTCGACGAGATAGAGGGACACGGAAACCAAAGTAAAGATAGTTACAAAACCCATCAGTATCAGATCGTACGGACCTGAATTGAAACCGAAGCCAAGCGCAGCGAGCACCAGCGCTGCGAAAGCCACCTGCGCTGCCGTGTTCAGTTTCGATACCATCAAAGGCTTCATCGGGATCGGCTTGCCAAACAACCATGACACGATCACGGCGGCAACGATCATGATATCGCGTGAGACCACCAGGATGACGATCCAGCGCGGCACGGCGCCCCAGATTCCGAGCGCTACGTAGATCGAGACGAGGAGCGCCTTGTCGGCCAGCGGATCGAGCAGCGCCCCTAATTCGCTTGCCATGTTGAAGCGCTTGGCCAGAAAGCCGTCGACGGCATCGCTGACGCCGGCGATGATGAAGATCGCAAATGCGATTTCCATCTGGCTGGAAGCAATAGCCCAGATGATGAACGGCACCAGCAGAATGCGGCCCAGAGTAATTATGTTTGGAATGCTCACAAGGACGCTTCCCGGCTATCGGCCTTTCTGAAAATCCGGTCTTTTCAGACTAAACCGGTTCGTATCTCAATAGTAGCCGCTTGCGAGCCATTGCACATGAGCAGAAACCGACGTAACCAGCCGCCAGCAGTTGGAATAGGGCCATGGTTAACCGCAAAAACGGGCTCACTTACGCGGATTCTGGCGTCGATATCGAAGCGGGCAATCGTCTGGTCGATCTCATCAAGCCGCTGGTCCGCGCCACGGCCCGCGCTGGCGCGGATGCCGAGATCGGCGGATTCGGCGGCTTGTTCGATCCGAGGGCCGCTGGTTTCAAGGATCCGGTTCTGGTGGCAGCCACCGACGGTGTCGGCACCAAGGTCAAGATCGCGATCGAAACCGGATTGCACACCGGCATCGGCATCGACCTCGTGGCCATGTCGGTCAATGACCTCGTCGTGCAAGGCGCGGAGCCGCTATTCTTTTTAGACTATTTCGCGTGTGGCAAACTCGACCCCGAGGCAGCCGCTGCAATTGTTGCCGGGATCGCCGAGGGATGTCGCGAATCCGGCTGCGCGCTGATCGGCGGTGAGACCGCCGAAATGCCCGGACTTTATAAAGACGGCGATTACGATCTGGCGGGCTTTGCGGTGGGGGCCGCAGAACGCGGCACGCTGCTGCCGCGGCCTGATATCGAGGCGGGCGATGCGGTAATCGGAATGGCGTCCACGGGAGTCCACTCAAACGGGTTCTCGCTGGTTCGCAGGATCGTCGAGAGCTCGGGCTTGAGCTTTGAGGCGCCGGCGCCGTTTTCGCCTGTCATGACGCTTGGCGGAGCGCTGCTGATCCCGACACGGCTCTACGTCAAATCATGCCTGCGCGCGATCAGCGCGAGCGGCGCGGTCAAGGGGCTTGCCCACATCACCGGTGGCGGTTTCACAGACAATATTCCGCGCGTGCTGCCTAAACATCTCGGCGTCGGGATTGATCTGCCACGTCTGCCCGTGCTGCCGGTTTTCAAATGGCTGGCAGAGCAGGGAGGTATCGCCGAGCTCGAACTATTGCGCACGTTCAACTGCGGCATCGGCATGATCGCCATCGTGAGGCCGGATGCAATCGAGGAAGTCAGCGATATCCTCACCGAGAACGGCGAGAGCGTTACGGTGCTAGGTGAGGTAATCCACGCCAAAGGCGACCACCGCGTCGTCTACAACGGTCATCTCGATCTCTCATGGTGAGTCCATGAAGCGCCGTGTCGCAATCCTGATTTCGGGACGCGGGTCGAACATGGCGGCATTGATCCGGGCCGCCGCTGCCGCTGATTTCCCCGCCGAGATCGCCCTCGTCATTTCAAACCGCGCCGACGCCGAAGGACTCAAAAAAGCGGGGGCGAGTGGAATCGCGACGACTACGATCGAAAGCAAGCCGTTCAACGATCGGTCGGCATTCGAGGCGGTTCTGCAGTCCACGCTCGATCA
>JAICIT010000003.1 GCA_025960445.1 Bradyrhizobium sp.
CGCGGTGCGTCGGTGGATTGGCGAGACCGAGCAATCTCTCGGCTTGCCCCCAGCGCGCTAGAATGCCGGAATATCATGACTGAAATTTCCGCTGTTACTATTCGGCGTGCCTGTCGTGACGACGTCGGAGCTATTGTTGCGATGTTGGCTGACGATCCGCTCGGCAGCGGACGCGAGCGGATTGGGCAGCCGCTGCCATCGTCATATTTCCGCGCCTTCGAAGCCGTCGAGAATGATCCCAACATTGAGCTGGTGGTCGCGGAGCAGGGCGGCATCGTCGTCGGGTGCCTGCAGCTTTGTATCCTGGCTGGCTTGAGTTCTCAGGGTGCCTCGCGCGCGCTGGTCGAGGACGTTCGCGTTGCCCGTCATTGCCGTAGCCACGGCATCGGCCAGCAGATGCTGCAATGGGCCATCACTGAAGCGCGCGCGAGGGGCTGCAGGTTGATCGAGCTGCTCACGCACAACACTCGTATGGATGCGCAACGCTTTTACAAGCGGCTGGGATTTCAGGCGAGCCACGTCGGGATGACTATACGATTTTGAGTCTTTACTGGCGGACACCGGCCGGATCGCCTTGTGATGATTGCGAAATCCGATTCGCGAATCTTTCCGGATAGCGCGCGGTAAACCAATCGGCATCACGCATTTTTTGTGAGTGGAACCATCGCGACACCATCACGTATCCGGTCCGGCCTTGGGAGACTTGGGACGGCAGATGAAAAATTATTCTATTGTCAGGATCGGGGACGCGTACGTCATTCAAGCAGATGAAAAAGGCATCCTGAAACTCGCCAGCAGGCGCCGAGCGGCCCGGCTCGTCAGCGAAGCTGCGGAATTACTGGTATCGCGGCCCGTGATGCCCATTTGCGAACAAGCGCCGCCAACCGGGCAATCGCAGGCAGTCCCCGGGATCAAAGCTGATCGCCTCGAACTTCCTTGACGATTTCAGACGATTCCCCTATGCACCGCGGCGGGACACCTCCCCCCAACGGGAGGCTTACTATCTGGAAGGATAGATCATGACCGCAGCGAAGCCCGCTTCGCGGCCCAATGTGCCGCATTTTTCTTCCGGCCCCTGTGCCAAGCGCCCCGGCTGGAACTCCCAAAATCTCAAGGACGCCGCACTCGGCCGTTCACATCGCGCTAAAATCGGCAAGGCCAAGCTCAAGCTTGCGATCGAGCTCAC
Organism: Bradyrhizobium sp.; assembly: GCA_025960445.1. GTDB lineage: Bacteria > Pseudomonadota > Alphaproteobacteria > Rhizobiales > Xanthobacteraceae > Bradyrhizobium. The sequence continues at coordinate 1,187 of JAICIT010000003.1, forward strand.
CCGCGAAGTACTGGAAGTGCCGGCCGGATACAGGATCGGCATCGTACCAGCGTCAGACACCGGCGCGGTCGAAATGGCGCTATGGTCGCTGCTGGGCGCACGCCCGGTCACCACGATTGCGTGGGAATCCTTCGGTGAAGGCTGGGTCAGCGATATCGTCAAGGAGCTGCAGCTCAAGGAGTTGACCAGGCTGCACGCCGGCTATGGCGAAATCCCCGATCTCGGCAAGGCTGATCCTGCTTCGGATATCGTCTTCACCTGGAATGGCACGACCTCGGGCGTTCGCGTTCCCAATGCGGACTGGATCAAGGCCGATCGCCAAGGCCTGACCATCTGCGACGCGACTTCGGCCGCTTTCGCCCAGAAGCTCGACTGGCCCAAGCTCGATGTCGTGACCTTCTCCTGGCAAAAGGCGCTTGGTGGCGAGGCCGCGCACGGCATGCTGGTGCTTTCACCGCGCGCGGTGGCGAGGCTCGAGAGCTACAAGCCTGCATGGCCGCTGCCGAAGATTTTCCGTATGACCAAGGGCGGCAAGCTCAACGAAGGCATCTTCGAGGGCGAGACCATCAACACGCCTTCGATGCTGTGCGTCGAGGATTATCTCGATGCGCTGAACTGGGCGAAGTCGATCGGCGGCCTCAAAGCCCTGATCGCGCGCGCCGACGCCAACGCCAAGGTGCTCGCCGACTGGAAAGCAAGGACGCCCTGGATCGATTTCCTGGCCAAGGATCCAGCGATCCGGTCCAACACCTCGGTTTGCCTGAAGGTCGTCGATCCTGCGATCACCGCGCTTAAGGCAGACGCGCAATCCGAGTTTGCAAAGAAGCTGGTGGCGCTGGTGGAGAAGGAAGGCGCCGGTTACGATTTCGCGCATTATCGCGATGCGCCGGCGGGCCTGCGCATCTGGTGCGGCGCAACTGTCGAAGCAAGCGACGTTGCATTGCTAACGCAGTGGATCGACTGGGCGTTTGCCGAGACCAAAGCATCGCTTGCAAAGGCTGCGTAAGCCTTACTCCTTGCCCTCTCCCGGCGAGACCGGGGGAGGGCACAGAAATCAAATCCTGTTTCACCCCAGTCCGGCGCATCGCCGACCCTCCCTTCACGGGAGGTGGAGAAAAAGCAAATGTCCAAACCCAAAGTTCTCATTTCCGACGCGCTGTCGCCCGCCGCGGTCCAGATTTTCAAGGATCGCGGCATCGAAGTCGATTTTCAGCCTAACCTTGGAAAGGATAAGGACAAATTGGCCGAGATCATCGGCGGTTACGACGGACTTGCGATCCGTTCGGCCACAAAGGCTACGGCGAAGATCCTGGACAAGGCAAAGCGACTGAAGGTGATCGGCCGCGCCGGAATTGGCGTTGACAATGTGGAGATTCCCGCCGCCACGGCGAAGGGCATCATCGTCATGAACACGCCGTTCGGAAATTCGATCACTACGGCCGAACACGCCATCACGCTGATGCTGGCGCTGGCGCGCGAAATTCCACAGGCCGATGCTTCGACGCAGGCCGGGAAGTGGGAGAAGAACCGCTTCATGGGAGTCGAGATCACCGCCAAAACTCTGGGCATCATCGGCTGCGGCAATATCGGAGCTATCGTGGCCGATCGCGCGCTGGGTCTGCGCATGAAGGTGATCGCGTATGATCCGTTCCTGTCGCCAGAACGCGCCAAGGACATCGGCGTGGAAAAGGTGGAGCTCGACGATCTGTTCAAGCGCGCCGATTTCATCACGCTGCATACGCCGCTGACCGAGAAGACCCGGAACATCATCGACGCCGGCGCTCTTGCCAAAATGAAGCCGGGCGTGCGCATCATCAATTGCGCGCGGGGCGGACTTGTGGACGAGCAGGCGCTGGTCAGCGCGTTGGATTCGAAGCATGTCGCGGGCGCGGCGTTCGACGTATTTGTGGAGGAGCCGGCCACATCAAACGTCCTGTTCGGCCACCCCAATGTGATCTGCACGCCACATCTTGGCGCGGCGACGACGGAGGCGCAGGAGAACGTGGCGCTGCAGGTAGCCGAGCAGATGTCGGACTATCTTCTGACCGGCGCGATTTCCAACGCCGTTAACTTCCCCTCGATCACTGCGGAAGAAGCTCCGAAGTTGAAGCCATTCATTGAGCTGGCCGAAAAGCTCGGCTCTTTCGCGGGCCAGCTCACGGAGACGGGCATATCGAAGGTGCAAATTACGTATGAAGGCCATGTCGCCGAGATGAAGATCAAGGCGCTGACCTCGGCCGTGCTTTCCGGCCTGCTGCGGCCGATGCTCGGCGACGTCAACGTGGTCTCCGCTCCGGTGGTCGCCAAAGAGCGGGGGATGGTGGTGGATGAGATCGTGCGCGCGGCGGAGAGCGACTACGAAAGCCTCATCACTGTCAGCGTCAGGACAGAGCGGCAGGAGCGCTCGGTCTCCGGAACGGTCTATGCCGATGGCAAGCCCCGGTTGGTCGATATCAAAGGCATCCGCGTCGATGCCGAATTCGGCAAGTCGATGATCTACGTAACCAACGAGGACAAGCCCGGCTTCATCGGGCATTTCGCCGGACTGCTCGGCGACGCCAAGATCAACATCGCGACTTTCCATCTCGGGCGCAACAAGCCGGGAGGCGACGCCATTGCGCTGGTCGAAGTCGACGGCAAGGTACCGGGCGACGTACTCGCGAAGGTGCAGGCACTGCCTCAGGTCAAACAGGCCAAGGCGCTGGCGTTCTGAATCCTGAACGGTCTGACCGAATCAGAACCGATCAGGCCGTTTATTCCTTCACCGCGCCGGTCAGCGAGGACACATAGTAGTCCACGAACAACGAATAGAAGATCGCAACCGGCAGTGAGCCGAGCAGGGAGCCCGCCATCAGCGCCCCCCATTGATAGACATCCCCGGAAACCAGTTCGGTCAGGATCGCGACCGGCACTGTTTTGTTGGCGCTGCTTTGGATAAACGCGAGCGCGTAGATGAATTCGTTCCAGGACAATGTGAAACTGAAAATGCCGGCCGAAATCAGCCCGGGCACCGCAAGCGGCAATGTGATCCGCCACAGGATTTGCAAGCGGGTCGCACCGTCAACCAGTGCGCATTCCTCCAATTCGTACGGAATGGATTTGAAGTAGCCGATCAGCAGCCAGGTGCAGAAAGGCACCAGAAATGTCGGGTACACCAAAATCAGCGCCATCGGGCTGTCGAACAGTCCGAACTGAACCACTACTGTCGCCAACGGAATGAACAGGATCGACGGCGGCACCAGGTACGCAAGATAGATGCCAAGGCCGACGTAAGGACTGCCCCTGAAGCGCAGCCGTTCTATCGCGTAAGCCGCGAGCGTGCTTGAAAGCAGCGAAATGAAGGTGGCGCCGATCGCGACCGACATCGTCGTCATCAACCAATGAGGGTAGGCCGTGTCGAAAAGCAGATGCTTGACGTGGGCCAATGTCGGGGAGGAGATCCAGAACGGATTGTGCGCCTTGTAATTGAGCAATTCGCCATTCGGCTTGAACGAGGTAATCGCCATCCAGTAGAACGGGAACAGCAGGATCAGCACGAAACATGCAAGCGGCAGATAGATCATGACCATCCGCCGCGCTCGCGAATCCCATTCCATGGTGTCGGGTGTTGAGCTTGCGACGTTGCTGGATTTTGCAGAGCCGACGAGCGCTTCAGTCATTGCTCTCTCCCTGCTGCCATTTGCGCCGGGCGAGACCGAAATAACTGAACAGGGTCGCGAACACGAGGAACGGAACCATGGAGACTGCGATAGCCGCGCCCTCGCCGAGCTCGCCGCCGGCGATGCCGCGCTGGAATGCCAATGTCGCGAGCAGATGGGTCGAGTTGATCGGACCGCCGCGCGTGATGGCATAGACGAGCTGGAAATCAGTGAAAGTGAAGATGATCGAAAAAGTCATCACGATTGCCAGGATCGGCAGCATCATCGGCAAGGTGATGTAGCGAAAGCGCTGCCAGGCGGTGGCGCCATCCAGCATCGCCGCCTCGTAGAGCGAAGGCGAAATGGTCTGCAAACCGGCCAGTAGCGAGATCGCGACAAACGGAATGCCGCGCCAGACGTTGGCGGCGATCAGGGAAAAGCGCGCCGGCCATGGACTGCCGAGGAAATCGATGTTGGTGCTGCGGACGTGCAGCACGTCTACCAGCAGGTAGGAAATGATCGAGAACTGCGGGTCGTAAATCCACCAGAACGCCAGCGCGGAGAGCACGGTCGGAACGATCCAGGGTAGCAGCACGATGGCGCGCAGGATGCTCTTGAACGGAAAATGGTTGTTCAGCAGCAACGCCAGCCAGAAGCCGAGCGCAAATTTTCCGAAGGTGGCGACGGCCGTATAGAAGATGCTGTAGAACACCGCGCCCCACCACAGTGGATCGCTCAGCAGGTATTGAAAGTTCTCCAGCCCGACAAAGACGCCGCGGCGGCCGATTGTCGTGTCCGTAAAGGCAAGCCACACACCCAAGCCCAGAGGATAGGTCAGAAAAACCAGCAACAGGCCGATCGCCGGGGTCAGGCAGACCACGATCAGGAACGGCTTGTAGTCGAACAACCGGGCCAACCGGCGCGGCTGGTGCTGGATCGCACTTCGGGAAAGCGCGGCGGTGACGGACATCTAACGGCGGAAGTATCGCTTGGCGCGGCGCTCCGCCTCGGAGGCTGCGGCTTCCGGCGTTGCGGCGTCGGTCGCAACCGAAGCGCACATCTGCACCAGCACGTAATCGGCATTGACGGCGCCGCTCGCCGCCGAAATCGGGCCCTTGTAACCGGTCCAATATCTGTTCGCCATTGTGTTCTTGAAGATGCGAACCTTGGGATCACCCGACCACACCGCGGCGTCGCCATAGGCGGTGAGCGGATGAGCCCAATAGCCGCTATTGGCGTTGAGCCAGGGCTCGTACTGCTCGCGCTCCATCATGAATTGCAGGAAGGCCTTGGCGGCGTTCGGATACTGACTATGCTTGAACACCATCGCGTTCAGCGTCAGCCCTCCCATCGGCGAGCTCTTTGCCAGCCCAGTCGGCAGGAACTGGTGCTCGGTATCTTCGGCGATTGCTGCTGTTGCGGGGTCCTTCTTCAGGGAGAAATAAAGCGATACGCCATTAGCGGTCAGCGAAATCTCCTGAGACGAATACGCCCTGTTGTTGCTGACATCGTTCCACGATGGCGTGCCCGCAATCATGGTCGGATAGAGCTGCTTCAGATAGTTCAGAGCCGCAATGGTTTCCTTGCTGTTGATGATGACGTTGCCTTCCTCATCGAGGAGCGAAGCGTTATGCGACCACAATATCCAGTTCGCGAACCCGTTGCCGTCGCCCACGGCGTTGCCGAGCGCGAACCCCGCCGGCTTGCCGGCCTTCTGCAGCTTTTGGCAAAGGTCCAGAAAACCCGCATGATCGTCCGGCACTTTTTCGAATCCGGCCGCGTGCACGATTGATTTTCGATACACCAGCGGACCGCTGCTGGCTCCGAAAGGCAATCCGATCCATGCGTTGCTCTTGTAACGCTTGCCGTATTTTTCGGCGAGGAACATCCAGTTGCCGTAGCGCTTGCCCAGATAGTCGGCCACCTCCGTCAACTCTATGAGCTTGTCGGCGTAGATGTGAGGCGCGTCGGTGAACCCGATGATGATGTCCGGACCGGCGCCGCTATTCGAGGTCACCGCAGTCTGCTGATTGATGTCCTCCCAACCCACGAAGTCGACCTTCACCGTCACGCCGGTCTTCTCGGTGAATCTGGCGGCGTTGGCGCGGAATACATCTTCGTCGGGTTGCACGAAACGGACCGGCCGCAACATGCGAAGGCTCGCGCCCTTTTCAATCTCGAACACCGGTGTTGGAACATCAGCGACCTTGATTAGAGACGAGGAGGTTTGAGCCGCTGCGCCGGTCGCCGCCATTGCCGCGGCCGAAACTCCCAAAGCCAACGCCTCGCGGCGGGTGAATTCGCTGCTCATGACTTGCTCCCCGGGTTTCTTCCGGCGCTGTTGGCCGGTGCATCGAACGGTTTCGTTCCTATTTGGGCATGATATTTTGGAAATACGGTTTCATATTCCGGATCATGCTTTAGCTATTCGGGCCCCGCTCCATGCTGACGGGCTGCCAGCGCCGGAGCTGAGTGTTTTGCAGCACCGAAGGGTTGACGCAGCTTACCGGCCACATGCCGGACAGGACCAGTGACAATTCGTAGCCGACGCGACGCTTGCGCGCTTCGTCGAAGCGTGCCGAGGCCGAGGCCACGTGGGCGGTCAATGTGACGTTTTCCATACTGAGCATCGGGTTGTTGTGCGAAGGCGGCTCCGTTTCCAGCACGTCCAGGGCGGCGTGAGCGATCCAGCCTTCCTGCAGCGCCTTGATCAACGCCTCCTCGTTCACCGTCGCGCCGCGGCCGGTGTTGATGAAGGTTGCGGTCGGCTTCATCTGCCGAAAGTGGCTTTCGCCAAGCATGCGATGAACTTCGGGTCTCGCCGGCGCGTGCATCGATACGAAGTCGGATTGCGAGAGCACCTCGGACAAGGTCGCCGGAAGCGCGCCGTGGTCATAAATCAGTGTTTCGGAGATGAAGGGATCATAAGCCAACATCCGCAGCCCGAATGGCGCGGCGCGCTTGGCTACCGCGCGCGCCACCCGGCCGAACGAAATGAAGCCGAGCGTCTGTCCCATCAGCCGGGGAATTTTCAGAAGCGCCGGCCGGCCCTCCGTCCAGCGGCCTTGCCGGACCATCTTGTCCTGCTCGACCAGCCGGCGAAATCCCGCCAGCAGCAGCATCATGGCGTGATCGGCAACCTCCTCAATGAACGTATCTGGAACGTTGGTGACGGGAATCCCTCGCGCGGTGGCGGCTTTGATATCGACGCTGTCGACGCCAACCGTACCAAGTGTGATGACTTTGCAGTTCTGCAGACTGTCGATAATTTTCTTCGAGATCGGGATGCCCTTGGCATAGATCGCATCGGCAGTCCGCGCCGCCTCGATAAACTCCGCTTCATTCGCGGGCGCCTCGATGATCTCGGCCCCGATCGGATCGAGCGCTTCTTTTTCGTATCCGTAGCCGCCACCGGCCACTGTGAAACTCGCGCCCTTCGGCGTCACCACCCTGAATTTCGCCATGTGTTTTCTTTTCTCCCGATTTGATATTTCGGTGTTGGTTCTAACCCGGCTCTTGCGTCGTCGTCCCACTTCGGATGCACGCAATGCGATGCCCTTGGTCAGGAATTCTACGGAGGTAACATCGTAACCACCTGCTAAAGCTTTCACCATAGCTTGCGGCCAATCGTTCTGCCAAATCGTGCCGTCCAGGTTTTCGGAGCCTACCATGAAGTTGAATAGGATCAGGCTCAATAACCTGAAGATCGCCCCCAAGCTCGGCATTCTGGTGAGCGCAACATTGGTCGGCCTCTGCGTTGCGAGCGCTGTCGCGAGCTATCTGATGCAGCGCGAAATGCGGAATGCGCGGGTTGACCAGGTTCATGCCATCGTCGACATGGCCCGTAATATGGCGCTCGGGTTGCAAAAGCAGGTCGATGCCGGGCAGCTCACGAAGGAAGCAGCCATTGCCGAGTTCAGCCGACGTGCCAATTCCATGACCTACGACAACGGCGCCGGCTACCTCTACGCCACGAGCTACGACGGCGTCCAACTGGTCTCGGGCGATCCCAAGCAAGTCGGCACCAATCGCATGGACGTGCTGACGAATGGCAGGTTCCTCAACCGCGAATTGATGGAAGGCGTTAAAGCCAAAGGCGAGATGCTGCTGAGCTTTGAATACATGAAGCCCAACGAGGAGAAACTGATACGCAAGATTGGCTACGCTGTCGCCGTTCCCGGCTGGGATATGTTTCTCGGAAGCGGCGCCTATCTCGACGATCTGGACGCGAAGCTGAGGCCCGTTGTGTTGGCGCTCGGTCTGGCGACACTGCTCATCGGCGCGATATCGGGCACGGCCGCCTGGCTCATCGGTCGCAGCATCAGCCGTCCGCTCCGTCAACTTGGAGCATGCATGCACGCGTTGGCCGAGGGGGAACTTGGAGAGGAAATTCCCGGCGTGGGCCGCGGGGATGAGGTCGGCGCAATGGCTGCGACCGTGCAGATTTTCAAAGACAACGCGGTGCGCGTGCGGGAGCTGGAAAAGTCCGAGGCAGACACCCGAGCGGGCGCGGCGAACGAGCGCCGCACGGTGATGGAAAATATCGCCAACGACTTCGAACGCAGCGTCAACGGCATTGTCCGCTCGGTATCGATGGCTGCGGCGGGAATGCAGAGTACCGCTGAATCGATGACCGCGACCGCAAGTGACGCCAGCGCGCGCGCCGCGACCGTCGGCGCCGCATCGGAAAGCGCATCGAACAACGTCGAAACGGTCGCTGCAGCCGCGGAAGAGCTGTCCAGTTCCGTCGCGGAGATTTCCCGACAGGTGGCTCGATCAAGCGAAATCGCAACCAAAGCGGTGGGGGATGCCGAGCTGACCAACGCGACTGTGAAGGCGTTGTCAACGGGGGCCGAAAAGATCGGTGAGGTCGTCAAGCTGATCCACAGTATCGCAGCTCAAACCAACCTGCTTGCGCTCAACGCCACGATTGAGGCGGCGCGCGCGGGTGAATCCGGCCGAGGGTTTGCCGTGGTCGCTTCCGAGGTCAAGGCGCTCGCGAATCAGACCGCCAAGGCGACCGAGGAGATCTCCGCCCAAGTTGCAGCTATGCAGTCCTCGACCGGCGACGCGGTGACCGCAATCAACGGGATCACCGAGACGATTGCGCAGATGAGCGAAATAACCGTCAGCATTTCGACCGCTATGGAGCAGCAGGGTGACGCCACGCGTGAGATTGCGCGCAATATCCAGTCAGTCGCGGCGGGGTCGACCGAAATCAGCACTCATATCGGCGGTGTCACCACCTCCGCGACGGCGACTGGCAAGGCCGCCTCGGAGGTTCTCGCAAACGCCCGCGAGCTCGATCAACAGTCGGGCATGCTGCGCAGTGCAGTCGGCGGATTTCTCGCCAAGATTCGTGCCGCCTAGCTTCGAGCCGCAGATACTGCTGCGGGGGTCGCCATTTCCCTGATCGATTGCTGTCACTCAGCGATCGCGATCCGTGCGAGCAATGGCCTCCGAGATAAAACAGAGAGCGGCACCAGCGGCAGGTCGCTGCGGCCGCTCGCAGCCTTGGTGGAGCGATCTTCATCGGTTCGGTTTGAATGCGCGGATTAGAGACGGCTGCCACTAGCCCGATGCATGCATGCTACAATGTGAAAAGCTGACCGATCGATCGCGGAGGTCATCATGGGCGTGGATTTGTTAAATATCGAAGGCCTCGAAAATTTGAAGCACGATGGGCCGATCGTGATGCTGAACCTGATGCGGTTCCACGATCGCTCGCTGTACGGCGAGGGCAGCGGCTGGGACGCTTATCTTCGCTACAGCGCGCTGACGGTGCCGATGATCAAGGAGCGCGGCGGCACTTTGCTATGGACCGGGAATCCAAAAGCGATCGCGCTCGGGCCGCAAGCCGGCAATCAATGGCATTATCTGGCGCTGGTATATTATCCTTCGGTGGCTGCCTTCATCGATATGATGACATCACCGGAGTACGAAAACCGCTGCGACCCGCAACGCCGTAACGGATGCGCCGAACACCTGATCATCGCTAGCACTGAAGCCTACAGCAAATTCAAGATCAGCTAGCGCGGCTCCGGCGCGATTCGACGCACCAGATCGGACGAGACCTCGCCGATGCTGCGGATTCCGAGCAGCGCCATGTCGCGATCAATCTCGTCCCTGAGCAGGGTGAGGGCGCGCCGCACGCCAGCTTCGCCGGCCGCGACCGCCGCGAAAAGCAGGGGACGACCGATGAAGACGAAGTGAGCGCCGAGCGCCAGCGCCTTCAGCACGTCAGTGCCCCGGCGGATGCCGCCATCCAGCATCACAGTCATGCCGTTGGCTTGCCCGGATATCTCGGGCAGCGTGCGCAAGGAGGATACGGTGCAGTCAAGCTGGCGGCCGCCATGATTGGAGACGATGACTCCATCGACACCGCTCTCCCGGGCAATGCGCGCGTCCGCCGGGGAGATCAGGCCTTTGACCACGAACTTGCCTTTCCAGCGGCGTCGGATCAGCTCGACGTGCTTCCAGGCGAGTTGGTCGCGCTTGCCGATATTGCGCATCAGGTTTTTGGACAGCGCCGGCGGTCCGCGCACCGCATCCATATTCTCGAAATGCGGCATGCCGTGGTTGACCACCGTGCGCGCCCAGGTGCCGAGCAGCCAATCCGGATGGGTGAGGGTGTCCCAGGCCACCCGAGGCGTAATCGCGAGCGGCACCTGGAAACCGTTGCGGATGTTGTTTTCGCGGTTGGGCGCGACCGGCACGTCAGCGGTAACGACAAACGTGTCGTAGCCGGCGGCGGCTACCCGGTCCACCAGGGGTTCGATCCGCGCGGCATCGCCCGCCAGGTAGGCTTGATACCAGGCGGACGGATTCTCGCGCTGAACGTCTTCCAGCGTGATCAAGGACGAGGCGCTGAGTATCATCGGCACGTTCATTGCCGCCGCGGCGCGTGTCAGCACGATGTCTCCGCGATAGGCACACAGGGCGGCGGAACCCATCGGGGGAATACCGAAGGGCGACGAGTAGGTCCTGCCGAACAGCTTCGTCGTCTGCTCGCGCCCTGACACGTCGTTCAGCACGCGCGGAACGAATCCGTATTCGTCAAAGGCGCGACGATTGTCGCGTAGCGCGGCGTCGGTTTCCGCCGCCCCGGCAATATAGCCGTAGAGAAACTTTGGCAGCCGACGGCGTGCGGTTGCCTCGAAATCATCGAGCGACAAATAGCGCCGCAGCGCACGTGGCGTGGCGCTCTCGGCGCGTTGCACCGTTGCCGGAGCTGGAGACAGATTTGAGGTTACGTCGTGCATGTTGGTAGCCGTTCCGATTGAAAAGACTTAACCGACGAGGAGGAAAACGCGAGCCTAGGTGGTGCTTGCGGGTTTTCGCGACGCGACGAAAACGCCGACCAGCACCAGTGCAAAGCCGATGAAGTGAAATAGCTGCGGCCGCTCGCCGAGAAATACGATGGCCATCACTGATCCAAATACCGGTACCACGTGAAAGAACGGGGCTGCGCGGTTAGCGCCGATCAATTGCACGCCCCGGTTAAAGCACAGATAGGCCAAGGTCGAGGGAAATACCGCCACGTAAAACAGCGTCAGCAGGTTCGGTCCGTCGAGTTGCATCACCGGCCGGGAGAACAACTCGTAAATCAACAACGGAACAAGGCTTGCCGCGCCACAGCCGAAGGTGAAGCCAACAAAAGACAGGCCGTGAATGTTCGGCCGTTTCAACGAAAGCACCGAATACAAGCCAAAAATCGCCAGCGCGACCGTGAAGATGATATCGCCCTTGTTGAATTCGATGCTCGTCAGCGTTGTCAGGTCGCCACGCAATAGAATCACCAATACGCCGGTCAATGACAGCAGAATCCCGCCTGCCTGCGCGAGCGTCAGGCTGACGCCGAGCAGGATCAGCGACCACACCGCGACAAAGAGCGGACCGGCCGACTGCAGCAAAAGCGTGTTCAGCGCTTCGGTATGTTCGAGCGCCCAATATTGCAACGTGTTGAAGGCGCCGATGCCGGTTATCGAGAGAACGACCATAGTGCCCAGCCGGGCGCGGATCGCGCTCCAGTCACCCACCAGATGTTTCCAGGCGAACGGAAGGATAAGCAGGAACGCCAGCGACCAGCGCAGGAACGAAAGTGTCACCGGTGGAATATGTCCAGCGGCGAGTCTGCCCACGATCGCGTTGCCAGCCCAACACAGCGCGGTGACCAAGAGCAGCAGATAGGGCTGGTTGGCGAGCCAGTTGCTATCGGTGCGGCTGGTTTGGTCGGAGACGGACATGGAGCGCGGCGGTGCTGGCCCGGGGTTGAATGACGCCGCCGCCGCCCGACCTCAATGACCGGGCCGGACTGGTCCGGCCCGTTCACAGACACGGGTTTTCCGGTCTTATCAATGGCGGAAGATGCATCGCGACCATGCGCCGGAATCGAAATTCCACGCACGTTCGCTTCCCGCGACGGCGTCCGCCACGGGAAGCGTTGTCCTGGTGTGATTGCAGCCGGTCAGGCGGCCTTGGTCTCGATCTCGCGGATGTTCGAAGTGGGCGAACCGTTGATCGCGATCCGGCGCGGCTTCATGGCTTCCGGAACTTCGCGGACCAGTTCGATCTTCAACAAGCCATTATCGAATGCCGCGCCCTTGACCTGGACGTAGTCGGCCAGATTGAACTGACGCTTGAACGGCCGCGACGAAATTCCCTGATACAGGAACTCGCGTTGGGCCTTTTCACTCTTGCGGCCTTCGACCGTCAGCACGTTCTGCTCGGCCATAATGGCGATCTCGTCAGGCGAGAAGCCCGCCAAGGCCAGCGAGATCTGGTAGCGATCCTCGCCAAGCCGCTCGACATTGCAGGGAGGGTAGTTGTCCTCGCTACCGGCGTGCTGCGCCGCGTCGACGAGGTCGAAAAAGCGGTCAAAGCCGATGGTCGACCGCCAGAGGGGAGCGAAGTCGTATGTTCTCATAGCCAAATCCTCCGTTGAGCAAGATGGTTACAAGCAGGTGCCGGACACCACCGGCGCCCGTCTCAGCCGAGCCCCCGAAGGGCGCCCGGGCCGCACATCGCGGCGGATAAGAAATTAGCAAACGCCTTTTCAGTTTCAAGACCGAGCGCGATTTTTTGGTAAATCGGCGGTTACGTCTCCAGGGCAGCGCTTTGCCGGCACGATTGCTAATGCCGTGCGTGCCAATTGCTGAGGCCAAAAAATTTTCCGGCAGGATCTTGAACTTGGGTCACCTTCTTCTAAGTGGATTTTCGTCCCAGACGAAAGGAGCTTAGGAGGACAACATGACCGAGCTAGACCGTAGCTTTGATGAAAATGTGTACGACCTGAATGCCATTTTACATCCCGGTTCGGTTTTCGATCATCCCCGGGATGTCCTGGCAGACACGACGCTGTCGCGCGCAGAGAAGCGGGCCATCCTGGCCTCCTGGGCTTCCGATGCAGCCGCGGTGACATCGTGCCCGTCCCTGCGCGCGATCCCCGGAGCGAAGCGCACAGTTTCGATCGACGAGATTCTGGAGGCGCTCTCAAGCCTCGACCACTCGCCGAAGAATCCGCCGGGCGGAAAACCGGCTCGATTGCGATCGACCGAGCGGACGTCGCTCGCCGCCTGACTGCTAGAATCTCACGTAGCGACCCGGCGGCCTGCCGCCGGGTCCTGCAGGCGATTCGCTACGCCTCAGGCGCTATGTAGCCGCGTTGTCTAAGCGGTCAGTGGCCGCGCTCGGGGGCTAGACCTGCAGCCTGGGTTTCCAAAGAAAAATTTAGGGGATATCAAGGGGTTGAACGCAGTTTCGATCCCTATTTCTGACGCGTTCTTGCTTGCGTCCATGGGGCGCTTCCTTTATCGGGTGTGTGCCTCGCATGCGAGCGGCCACGGCCGTGATTTGGGCTGGGCGCACGAACTTGGAAATGGGCGCCGATTTTTCCGGGTTCGTGATGTTCATGTGATGATGGTTAGAGGGAATATCCCGGAATGGCCAATGTTGTCGTCGTCGGCGCTCAATGGGGCGACGAAGGGAAGGGCAAGATCGTCGACTGGTTATCGGAGCAGGCCGATATCGTCGTGCGCTTCCAGGGCGGTCACAATGCCGGCCACACCCTCGTCATCAACGGCGAGACTTACAAGCTGGCGCTTTTGCCATCCGGCGTGTTGCGCCCGTCCAAGCTGTCGGTGATCGGCAACGGCGTCGTCGTCGATCCGCGAGCGTTCCTGGATGAGGTGAGCAAGCTGAAAAGTCAGGGCGTCACAGTCAGCCCGGACAATCTGCGTGTTGCCGAGAACGTCACGCTGATCCTGCCCTTGCATCGCGAGCTCGATGCGCTGCGCGAATCTTCCAACGCGATCACCGCGATCGGCACCACGCGGCGCGGCATCGGTCCGGCTTACGAAGACAAGGTTGGTCGCCGGGCGATCCGGCTGATGGACCTCGCCGATCTCGATACGTTGCCGCACAAGATCGATCGCCTGCTGGCACATCACAACGCATTGCGCCGTGGGCTCAAGCTTGACGAGATCGACGGTGCTGCGATCCTGAAGGAGCTGACGCAACTCGCGCCGCAGCTTCTGCCTTACGCCGAGACCGTGTGGCGGCTGCTCGATCTGAAGCGCCGCGAGGGCAAGCGAATTTTGTTCGAGGGCGCGCAGGGTGCGTTGCTTGACGTAGACCACGGGACGTATCCGTACGTCACCTCCTCCAACACGGTCGCAGCGCAAGCGGCGACCGGGACCGGCATGGGTCCGGGCACCGTTGGCTACGTGTTAGGTATCTGCAAGGCTTACACCACCCGGGTCGGCCAAGGACCGTTCCCGACTGAACTGCATGATGCGATCGGCGAGGAGATCGGTCGCAGAGGCAAGGAATTCGGCGTCAACACCGGGCGCAAGCGGCGCTGCGGTTGGTTCGATGCCATGCTGGTGCGGCAGACGGTGCGGACCTGCGGCATCAACGGGCTGGCGCTGACCAAGCTCGATATTCTCGACGGGTTCGAAAGCATCGAAGTCTGCGTAGGATATCGGTTGGACGAAAAGGAAATCGACCACTTGCCGGCAGGCGAGGGCGCCCAAGCCCGGGTAGTGCCGATTTACGAAACCATCGAAGGTTGGAAAGAGCCGACAGCGAACGCCCGCTCGTGGGCGGACCTTCCAGCTCAGGCCATTAAATATGTGCGGAGGGTCGAGGAACTCGTGGGTTGTCCAATTGCCCTGCTTTCCACCAGCCCGGAACGCGAGGATACTATTCTGGTACAGAATCCCTTCGAGGCCTAAGGAGATGCGACTGGAACGTCCGCAATGTTGAACAGAGATGGCTGATTACTACCCGCTGATCGCCCGAGCCATCGCCGGATTGGACCCGAGTGCTCCCGGCGAGAGCCGCCGCGCGCTTTACGAGCGAGCGCGCGCAGCGCTGATCGCTCAACTGCGCAGCGTCGATCCGCCCCTCAGCGAATCGGAGATCACCCGCGAGCGCTTGTCCCTGGAAGAGGCGGTGCGCAAGGTCGAATCCGAAGCTGCCCAGCGCGCGCGGGAACTGCCACGCGCCGCTGCAGGCGGCTCCCGCGCTGGCGATGCATTCCGTGCCACGACCCGCCCGGCCCAGCGACAGGGTGATGCCGCAGCTCCGACGCCACGCCCGCGTCCACCTTCCCGGAACGATCGGCCGGCACAGGAAGAGCGCCCCGGCAATCTTCGGGCCGACGCCGCGCCGCGTCAGCAATCCAACCAGCCGCATGTGCCGATGCAGGATCCGCAGTTGTCGCCGAATGGCGCTGGGTCCGGCGCGACGCGGCGCAGCCCCGACAATAATGGGCAGCAGCCTCCCGGCATGCGCGGCTTCCGCGACATCGCCGCCGATGCGGACGATCTCGGCCGAGCCGCGGCCCAAGCCAGCCGCTCCGCGCGGAAGACTTATGCCAACGTGCCTTCGCCCTCGCCGGAATTCGACCGGCTTGAGCCAAGCATGGAAAATCGCGGCGGCGATTCCGAAGCGCCGTATTCGTATGATGAATCCGCGGAGGAAGCCGAGCGCTACCCGTCGCTGCCACAACCGGCGCGTCCGCGCGCGCCGACGAATGGCGATCCAAAGAAACGCGACCGATCCGGGGTGGTGTTTCCTTTCAAGAGCGCGATCGCCGTTGGCGTGGTCCTGATCCTGGTCGGCGCGGCGATCTTATGGGGCAAGTCCCTCGTCACGAGCGTCAGCGGACTTTTGAAGCCCTCGCCCACGACGGTGGAAGCGCCAAAGGACAATTCGGCTCTGAGCAAGCCGAAGATTCCCGATCGCGTCGGGCAGCCAACGCCGTCAGAGCAGCTCGCGCCGGTGGCTCAGCGGGTAGTACTGTATGATGAGGATCCATCCGATCCCAAAGGCAAGCAGTATGTCGGCTCGGTAATCTGGCGTACCGAACAGGTGAAGGCCGCGGCCGGTCAGAAGCCCGATATAGCTGTGCGCGCCGATATCGAGATTCCCGATCGCAAGTTCAAGATGACGATGTCTTTCCGCCGCAACACCGACACGTCACTCCCGGCGAGTCATACCGCGGAGCTGACCTTTATCCTGCCGCAGGATTTCACCGGCGGTGGCGTCGGCAATGTGCCGGGCATCCTGATGAAATCCAACGAGCAGGCGCGCGGCACCCCGCTCGCGGGGCTTGCGGTCAAGGTAACCGACGGCTTCTTCCTTGTCGGCCTGTCGAATGTCGATACCGATCGCGCGCGAAACGTACAGCTTCTGAAGGAGCGCTCCTGGTTTGACGTGCCGCTGGTCTATGTCAACCAACGCCGCGCCATCATCGCCATCGAAAAAGGTGCTCCGGGAGAGCGCGCCTTCAACGACGCTTTTGCGGCGTGGGGGGAGTAGCGGCAGGGGCCTACATCCGGTCGTGCCTGGGTTCGCTTGGATTCGCGAGGAGGAGCATGAAGCGATACCTGATTTTTGCGGCGCTGGCGCCGCTGCTCGGCGGGTTCGTACTGCTGTTGGTCACCACGTACACCTCGGGCTACTGGACTCACACCGACCTTGCCGAGGTCCGCAAGTTGCTCGTGGTGTTCGCCAAGACCCTGCAATACAGCTATTTCTTTGGCATCCTGCCGACGCTGATGATGGCGGCAGTCGATGACATCCTGTTCCATGTCGAACGCATCCGCCCGGTCATGCGAATGCTGATCGTGGGCGCGCTCTCGTTCTTTGGCGCCGAATTGCTCTATGGCTCGCGTGGACCGGACAGCGGCGCAATCCAATTCATCCTGTACGGACTGGTTGGATTTATCCCCGGTGTGGTTTGCTCTTGGCTCGCGCATGAGGCCATTGACGAGCCGGCGCGTGCCTGAATGATTGACACGCTACACCACCGGCGACATCGGATTGCACATTAATGATCTGTCATATTTGAATCGCTGTCGCCTGGCTTTGGTGCGACGCCCTCGACTGCGCGCGGGCGGTCGAGCCGCGACGGCATGACGCAACTTGCGGCGAGCTTCCGCGTTACCATCTCATGCCCATGTCAAACGAAGAGATTCTCGCGCCGGAGCGCGCGCGCAGCTCCGGCGGCGAAGGTGGTCGTGGATCTGCGCGGGCAAGGTCTCACGGCCCGATAATCGATCAGGAAGGACGCGAAATCCCGACGGAATCGTTGAGCGGGCGAGCCCACGGCTTCCGTTTCGATTTCGCAGCTGGAATGGGCAATCCGTTCGGCGATCTCACACGAGAGCAGCGGTTGGCGAGGCTCGATGCGGTCGCGAAGCTGCTCGATATCGCGTTCATCCTCCCGGGCACCAACATCCGCTACGGTATTGATGGCATTATCGGATTGATTCCGGTGGTCGGCGACATCATTGCCACCGCGTTGTCGCTATGGCTCGTGCGTGAGGCGCGTGCGCTGGGCGCGCCTTGGCACGTCACCGCGCGGATGCTTGGCAATGTCGCAATCCAGGGAATTGTGGGTACCGTGCCCGTCGCCGGTGACGCATTCGACGTGCTGTTTCGAGCCAACATGCGCAACGCGCGGATGTTGCGGCGCTGGTTGGATAGACAGCCGCGCTAGCGCGCTCCAGTTTCCGAGAAGATCACGAGCATGCAATGCATGCCCCGGGCACTAGCCCGAGGCAGCGCAAGTGTCGTGAGGTAAGTTAAGCCGCGTCGGCGTCGGCCTTGTCGCTCGCAGGGGCGGGCTCGGGCGCGCGTGGACGGCGAGGCAGCGGGAAGTCCTGACTTTCATAGAGCGTGCGGATACCGCTCTGGTCGAAGCGTGCTTCATCGACCTGGAGATAGGCGCCATTCAGCGAATCCGCCGGCAACTCCTCAATCGCAAACCGAACCGCTTCGGCAGCGGTGCCAAATCGCCGATAGGCAAAACCCGCTCGCTTTTTCTTCCGGATCGCGGCGGGAAACAATTCGGCAGCGGTGTTGAAGCTGAAGGAAGCCATGTCAGGGACCTCTGATCTTTTTAGTGAGAACGCGATCAAGGACCGCGAACGGATCGCACGGGCGGCCAACTAGCGGCGCGCCGGCACACGTCATTTCAGGACAGCCTTTAATATAGGCTCGTTTGACGGAAATGCGACTCCTGAACGGCCCGATGATGAATAAGCCCCTCGCAGGCCATCTGATCTGGATTATCGCTTCGAATTCAAAGACTTAGGAATCTATAATTTGCCGAGCAGGAGCAGGACGATCAATATGACCAGAACAACACCGCCCAGGCCCATTCCGGAGTGGCCCATGCCATAGCCGTAGCCGCCAAAACGGCCGCTGAAGCCGCCCAGCAGGTAAATGATAACGATAATAAGCAGTATCAATCCGAGTGACATCGCACTCTCCCGAACGGAGCCGAGGCGGACGGAAATCCAGAGGCCCGTTGGAAGGAAAGCACATTGCTGGCGCAGGTTCCAGCAGCGGAACCTGCGAGAGGGCTATTTTGGCCGTAGTTTCAAGGCGGCTGAGTTAATGCAATAGCGCAGCCCAGTCGGTGCGGGTCCATCCTCGAATACGTGGCCCAGGTGACCGTTGCATTTCGCACATAACACTTCAGTGCGAATCATGCCGTGACTGACGTCGCGTGCCTCGTCGACGTGGCCCGGCTCAGCGGGCGCCGTGAAGCTCGGCCAGCCACATCCGGAATCGAATTTCGCGTCCGACTCGAACAGCGTCTCGCCGCAGCCGGCACATACATATGTACCTGGCTGCTGCTCATGCTCGTATTCGCCGGAGAACGGCCGCTCGGTCGCTTTCTCCCGCAACACCGCGTATTGCATCGGCGTCAGTTCGTTGCGCCACTCGGCCTCGCTCTTTACGACCTTTTTTGCCGCTGTCTTGGTGTCGGACATCGAGTGCTCCCTAGCTTGCGCAGTCCCTTGCAACGAACCCCGCGCCGGTCGTGCGACATAACGAGTCCGGGCTCATCACTTCCGCTATTAGTTGGTGACCTTGGCGCTGCTCACCAAGGTGGGCTTTTCGATATAGTTGGCCGCGAACAGCTTCTTCAGGTTCTCGATCTTCGGAATGTCATTGTAGGCGATATAGGGCTGGTTCGGGTGCAGCGTCAGGTAATCCTGGTGGTACGCCTCCGCCGGATAAAACCCTTGCAGCGGTGCGACCTTGGTCACGATCGGCTTTTTGAACACCTTGGCGTTGTTGAGTTCGGCGATGTAGGCCTCCGCCACCTTCTTCTGCTCGTCGCTTGTGGTGAAGATTGCGGAGCGGTACTGCGTACCGCTATCCGGTCCCTGGCGGTTCAACTGGGTCGGATCGTGAGCGACTGAAAAGTAAATCTGCAGAAGCTTGCCGTAGCTGATCTTCTTCGGGTCGTACTTGATCTCAACGGACTCGGCATGCCCGGTGGCGCCGGTGGAGACCATGTTATAATCGGCAGTGGCTTTGCTGCCGCCGGCATAGCCCGACACCGCATTGACCACGCCGGCTGTGTGCTGAAATACGCCCTGCACGCCCCAGAAGCAGCCGCCAGCCAGCACGGCGGTCTGGACGCCGTCCGAAGCTTGAACGTCTTGCGCGGGAGCAGGGATGACCACGGCGTCTTCCGATGCGCGCGTGGGCGCGGCACCAAAAAAGGCGATCGCCAGTGCGCCAAGGGCGGCAGTGTAAAGCGATGCGCGGCTGACAGGGGGGCGAGACATGGGGCTTCCTCTTGGGCTGGCGATTGGCGCGGCTGGATTGCTCTAAGATACGCGGCTGACGGAGCGTCGTTACAGCGGAATAAACACGAGTTCGTGAATAAAGACAGCATCTTTCCCGCCGACCGGCGCTGAACCGCGAATCCCGCCGCGGGATTGGAACACCGGGCCCATCGTTCAATCATCATAGGAGCCGGGAAATGCCCGCTCTCAACGTTCGCAAAGGAATGCCACCGGTCCAATTGTCGCGCGAGGAATTCGCCAAGCGATATCGCAGCCGTTTCGCCGATCCAGTGTTCGAAGGGCTGCAGCGCGAACTCGACGCGATCGTGGAAGCG
>JAICIT010000004.1 GCA_025960445.1 Bradyrhizobium sp.
CCACGTTCGATGGTCTCGGCCGAGGACTCGGCTCCGACCGCGCTAGAGCTGAATGCGGTGCACAAAAGCGCGATCGCGACAATCGTACGCATTGTGCAATGTTGTGCCTGCGCCATTTTGTCTCCCGCTCCCCTCACTATAGCGCAACACGCCCGGAAGTGTGTCAGCTCGTTTCGCGGCAGGCACGTGTCGCGACATAAATCGAAAGGGCCGCGCCAAGTCGGGGCACGAAATTGCAATTTGCCGGGGAGGGTCTGCCATGACGGAGATTTGGGGTGCGCGCTGCGTAAAAATCGACATAGACTAGCCCGAGTTCGGACTTGGAGTGGGGCGCCAGCCTTGTTCTAAGCGGTTGAATGGCTAGTTAAAAACAGTCGCAGCGGCAAGCGCGCAACGAGGATTCTAATGGGCATCAACCAAGGTCCGATCAGTCTCGATCAGAAATATACCCAGCACTCCGGCCACATCTTCCTGACCGGCATACAGGCGCTGGTTCGCTTGCCAATGGCGCAAATCCGCCGCGACCGCGCCGCCGGTCTCAATACCGCCGGCTTCGTGACGGGGTACCGTGGCTCGCCACTCGGCGGTTACGACCAGCAATTATTCGCGGCGAGAAAACACCTCGAGCAGTACAACATCAAGTTTCAGCCGGGCGTGAATGAGGATCTGGCCGCTACCGCGATCTGGGGCTCGCAGCAGCTCAATCTTTCGCCGGGCGCGCGGCATGATGGCGTCGTCGGCATCTGGTACGGCAAGGGTCCGGGCGTCGATCGCTGCGGCGACGTGTTTCGCCACGGCAACGCCGCGGGATCAGCCCGGAATGGCGGCGTGCTTTGTCTGGCCGGCGACGATCACGGCGCGAAATCCTCCACCGTGCCGCATCAGTCCGATCACGCCTTCGTCTCGGCGCTGATGCCCTATCTGTATCCGTCAAGCATCCATGAAATGATCGAGATGGGACTGCTCGGCATTGCGATGTCGCGCTATTCCGGCTGCTGGGTCGGCATGAAAGTGATTACCGAGACCGTGGAGACCACGGCCGAGATCGACCTTTCCGACGAGATGAAGCCGTTCATTATTCCGACCGATTTCGAGATGCCGCCAGGCGGTCTCAATCTGCGCTGGCCCGATGACCGCTACGATCAGGACCGCCGGCTACAGGATTACAAAGGCTTTGCGGCGATCGCTTTTGCGCGCGCAAACAAAGTCAACCGCATCACCATGGACTCGCCGAACGCGCGGTTCGGCATCATGGCCTCCGGCAAAAGCTACGAGGATATCCGTCAGGCGTTGCGCGAGCTCGGCGTAACGCCCGAAGTCGCCGCGAAGATCGGCTTGCGGCTGTACAAGATCGGCATGCCGTGGCCGCTGGAGCCTCAGGGTGTACGCGAATTCGCGGTCGGGCTCGAAGAGATCATGATCATCGAAGAGCGCCGCGAGATCGTCGAAAACCAGGTCAAGCAGGAACTCTTCAACTGGCGGGACGACGTGCGGCCGCGCATCGTCGGTAAAATGGACGAGCACGATAAGCGCTTCCTGCCGTTTGCGGAAGAACTCAGCGTCGCCTCGCTGGCGAGCTCGTTGACGGAGCGGTTGCTGCGGCTGAACCTTAATCCTGAAATCGCGGCGATGCTGCGCGCCAAGGCCGACTGGTTCAACGGCCGGCAGGCCACGCAAATGCAGGCGGTCGCGCCCATCACCCGCACGCCGTATTTCTGCTCGGGTTGTCCGCACAACACTTCGACCAATGTTCCGGACGGAAGCCGCGCCTTCGCCGGCATCGGCTGCCATTTCATGTCGCTCTGGATGAACCGGAATACTGAAACCTTTACCCACATGGGCGGCGAGGGCGTGCCCTGGGTCGGCGTTGCGCCCTTCACGAACGAAGAACACGTTTTCGCCAACCTCGGAGATGGCACCTATTTCCATTCCGGAAGTCTGGCGATCCGTCAGGCGGTCGCCTCCAAGGCCAACATCACCTACAAGATCCTCTACAACGATGCGACCGCGATGACCGGCGGCCAGCATGTCGATGGCGAGCTCTCACCGCAGCAGATCACCTTCCAGCTTCACTCCGAAGGCATTCGTGAAATCTATCTGGTCTCGGAAAACCCTGATGCGTATCCGGCTTCCGAGATCGCACCGGGCACCAAGACGGCGCATCGCGATGAACTCGATGCGGTGCAGAAGACCCTGCGACAGGTGAAGGGTGCGTCCGCGATCGTTTTCGTCCAAACCTGCGCCGCTGAAAAGCGCCGCCGCCGCAAACGCGGCACGCTAGAGGATCCGCAGCGTCGCGTATTCATCAATCCCGCCGTCTGTGAGGGCTGCGGCGACTGCTCGGTGCAATCGAATTGTATCTCGGTCGAGCCGCTGGAGACCGAGCTCGGGCGCAAGCGCGTCATCAATCAATCGACCTGCAACAAGGACTATTCCTGTCTGAAGGGCTTCTGCCCGTCTTTCGTGACTGTCGATGGCGGCAAGCTGCGCCGTCGCGCACCGGCCGATCTCGGTAATATCGGCGACCTGCCCGAGCCGGCGTCTCGCCCGTCATTGGATCGGCCTTACAATGTCGCGGTTGGCGGCGTCGGCGGTACCGGCGTGCTGACGATCGGGGCCCTGCTAGGGATGGCCGCGCATATCGAAGGCAAGGCCAGCATGATCCTGGATATGTCGGGACTTGCCCAAAAAGGTGGCGCGGTGTTGAGCCACGTTCGGCTCTCCGAGCACACGGCCGATGTTACCTGTTCGCGGATCGTCACCGGCACCGCCGATCTCGTTATCGCCGCCGACGAGGTCGTGGCTGCGGCCAAGGAGACGATTACGCTGTGTGAATCGAGCCGTACCCATGGCGTGATCAATAGTCACATGATTCCGACCGCTGATTTCATCCTCAATCGTGATTTCAATTTCCAGAGCCGCAACGTCAATCATGTCCTTGAAACGGCATTGCGGAAGGATTCATGCTTCTTTGATTTCACCAAACCGGCAGAAATCCTGCTCGGCGATTCCATCGCCACCAACATGATGATGATGGGCTACGCCTATCAAAAAGGATTGCTGCCGCTGTCCGCGAGCTCGATCGAGCAGGCGATCGAGGTGAACGGGGTTGCGATCAAGATGAACCAGCAAGCCTTCCAGCTTGGGCGATTGGCGGCGGCCGATCCAGCTCGGCTCATCACTATGATGAAGGGGCATGACGAGACCGTCGCCCCGCGGACGCTTGATGTGATGTCGCTCGATGAGATCATCGCCCATCGCACAGCGTTCCTGACCGATTACCAGAACGGAAAACTCGCGAAGCGTTATCGGGATCTGGTGAGCCAGGTGCGCGATGCCGCGCTCAATGGAGGCTTCGGCGATGAGCTGCCGCGCGCGGTGGCAATCAACTACGCCAAGCTACTCGCCTACAAGGATGAGTATGAAGTGGCGCGACTTTTCACCGACGGACGATTCGAACAGCAGATGCGCGATCAGTTCGATGGCGATTTCAAGATCAGCTTCAATCTCGCGCCGCCATTGCTTTCGAGCGGCAAGGATGCGCTGGGACGCCCAAAAAAGCGCGCGTTCGGCTCGTGGATGCTGCCGCTGTTCCGGATGCTGGCCAAAATGCGTGGCCTGCGCGGCACCGCCTTCGACATCTTCGGCTATAGCGCCGATCGCAAGCTGGAGCGCGACCTGATTACTGGCTATGAAAAAGATGTGGCGCACGTGCTCACGGTGCTCTCGCCGTTGACGATCGACACCGCGATCGAGATTCTCTCGTTGCCGGATCGCATCCGTGGCTTCGGGCCGGTCAAGGAAAAATCCGTGCAGGACGCGAAACTTCGCTACGCGCAATTGGCAAAGGACCTTGCCAATCCGCCGCCCGCGCCTCGGCAGATCGCGGCGGAGTAGTCCGGGCGGCGTGGCCATCGTCAGGCGCGGCGACTGCGCCTTGGGCTGGATCGTCCGATGCAGTGACGAGCTGATTTGCCCGGCGGGCGCTGCTGCGAAATAGCTGTCCAGCCCCGTTTGCAAAGAACATTTTCGTTCTCGTTCGACGCAAATCACTTCATAAGCGCCGTCGTCTCGTCCCATTTGAGGGGCGATCGCGATCGTCACGAACGCGGGACGGGATGCGATGGACGCTGATGTGCCGCTGACGAACGGCATGTGAGGCGGACGGCGAAGTCGTGTGGTTCTGACGTCTCGACGCTGGCGTCAAGTTGGCGGGAAGTATCCCGCCGGCGACGGTGACAACAAAGCCCGATCACCGGGAAGATCACGTTATAAGCCGTAAAACCATTGCGTGCGGGAATGCCGGGTGAGTCCGGTGAACCCACAGTGACTACGCTCGTGTGGTTCTATTTTTTCCCACGCGAGGCTGCGGGTGCATCGAGCACCCGGCATTCCCCACGCCCTCTGAGTTCAGATGGCACTACACGATGCAAAACTCGCGCACTGCGCGGCGAGATCGCGGAGGTGTAACTGGGACTGTCTGGCTGTTTGAAGTTGGGCGGCTGTATCTTATTCCTCCCACTTGTGGAGGGAGGGCACATCGTGAGCTGCGCAAACGATGATGTGTCGGGTGGGGCTACTTCGTCTATGGGCGAGCTGCCCCCACCCGGCGCTTCGCGCCACCCTAAGAGCGAGCTTCGCTCGTATCGACCCCACAAAAAAGGGGAGGGATGAGAAGAGAGACCTTTCGTTTAGCCATATGGAAATCTTCTGAGCCGTTTACGGCTACAAGAGGAAGTCCGCTATGATCAGCAATTCTCAAAACGCCGTGTAGCCGCCATCAATTACGAAACAATCAGCGGTATGATATGACGAAGCCTTGCTCATCAAATAAACGGCGATGCCACCGAAATCGCTCGGCTCGCCGAAACGGCGCACTGGAATTCGCGGCATCACATTGGCTACGAACTTCTCGTTGCTCATGATACCGGCGGTCATGTCGCTCTTGATCCAGCCGGGCAGGATGGCATTGGAAGTGACGCCATGGCGCGCCAACTCGACCGCAAGCGCCCGCACCAGCGCGTTGATGGCAGCTTTGGTCGCGGCATAATGCTCGTTGCGCGCCGTGCCGAACAGCGAGGCCAGGCTCGATGTCGCAACCAGGCGGCCGAACGGATCGCCGGCGCTGGCGCGCTCCGTCATGTGGCGCGCCGCCGCCTGAAATACATGAAAGACGCCGTCGAGATTGGTTGCGAACATCGTTCGCCATTGTTCCTGGGTGCGGTCGATGAAGGCGTGCCGCCCGCCGCCGCCGATTCCGGCATTGGCGAAGCAGCCATCGACCCGCCCGAACCGGTCAAGGGTAGCGGCCATTGCAGATTTGACGCCGGAAGCGTCGGTGACGTCGCAAACGCGGGTGTCGACCTTGCCGCTGCACCCGGACATGGCTGCCGCTGCGCTCGCGTTCTTGTCTGCGTTGCGCCCCCAGATCGAGACGTTGCAGCCTGCGGTCGCCAGCGCCTGCGCGATGCCGAGGCCAATGCCGCCATTGCCACCGGTGATGACGGCTACGCGGCCGGTGAGGTCAAAAATACTCATGAGCGTTTCCAATTTGTTTGCCGCGAGCTTAAATGTTGCGGTCCGATGGCGGGCAGGGCAAGGCTTCGTCGACGACCATGGACAAGCCCGCTCAGAAAATCAAATATGGCCCGGAAAATCGAAACGTTTCGCCGCGGGACGGAATAACGCGGGCAACATCCCATGAGGAAATCAATGCAGTTCAAGCACGCCACGCTCGATGTCGACGGTCCCGTGGCCATTCTCAGGCTCGACCATCAGGAAGTCATGAATGCGGTTTCGATGGACATGCTCGGGGGGCTCGCTGAGGCACTCGACGCCATCAAAGACCAAAAGTCCGAGCTCCGCTGCGTGGTATTGACGGGCGCCGGGCGCGCGTTCTGCACCGGGGCCAATTTGCAGGGAAGAAACAACCAGAAGCCGGGCAAGAGCAACGCGGGCGCTTCGCTCGAGATCGGCTTTCATCCGTTCCTGCGGCGGTTGCGCAACCTGCATTGTCCGTTGGTCACCGCGGTCAATGGCCCAGCCGCCGGTGCCGGCATGAGCTTCGCGCTCATGGGCGATATGATCCTGTGCGCCCGATCGGCCTATTTTCTACAGGCGTTCCGGCGCATCGGGCTGGTGCCGGATTGCGGATCGACCTGGCTGTTGCCCCGGCTGATCGGCAAGGCGCGCTCGGTGGAATTGTCGCTGATGGGCGAGCGGCTTCCGGCCGAGAAGGCGCTGGAATGGGGTCTCGTCAACCGCGTCTGTGACGACGCGGTGCTGATGGCAGAAAGCATGAAGCTTGCGCATGAACTCGCGAATGGTCCCACCGTCGCGCTATCGCTCATCCGCCAATTGTATTGGGAGAGCCCCGAGAATTCGTTCGAGGATCAGCTCAATCTTGAGTTCAAATCGCAACGTGTGGCCGGCGCGGCGGAGGATTTCAAGGAAGGCGTCACTGCTTTCCTCGAGAAACGTCCGGCGAAGTTCAAGGGCAGATAATGCAGGCGTTGCTCGGCGACTGCGTTGCCTCATGGTATCCGGGCGCGAGCGGCGTGACTGGCGCGGTCAGATTATCCGGCGGCGCCAGTCAGGAGACCTGGTCGTTTGATATCGTGCATCCCGATGGCAACGTCGGCGCCATCTTGCGACGGGCGCCTCAAGGCTACGGCGCCGCGCCGTCCCGCGCGGCCGGGCTGAATGCCGAGGCCAGCTTGATGCAGCTTGCGCATGAGGCCGGCCTGCCGTCGCCAAGGGTGATGCATCTCTTGCAGCCGCAGGATCGCCTAGGCACCGGGTTCATCATGGAGCGGGTGGATGGCGAAACCATTCCGCGCAAGATCCTGCGCGATGAGCAATTTTCTCAAGCGCGCCCATTGCTCGCGCGGCAGCTCGGGAAAGTGCTGGCAGGCATCCATGGATTACCGCTCACTCAATTGCCGAAGCTTCGCCGCATGACGGCCGCAAAAGAAATCACCGAGCTTGAACGCGACTATCGCAGCTTTGAATGGCCACGCCCGGTGTTCGAGCTGGCGCTGCGCTGGCTGCAGGAACGCGATCCCGGCCCGCCCGCGGAGGTGACACTGGTGCACGGCGACTTTCGCCATGGCAATCTCATCATCGGCCCGGATGGCGTGCGTGCGGTGCTGGACTGGGAACTCGCGCACCTTGGCGATCCGATGGAGGATCTCGGCTGGATCTGCGTGAATTCGTGGCGCTTCGGCGAGATCGACAAGCCCGTCGGCGGATTTGGATCGCGGGAGGAGCTGTTCGCCGGATATCAAGCCGCGGGTCGCCGCGTCGATGCTGATCGCGTCATGTTCTGGGAAGTCATGGGTACGTTGCGTTGGGGCGTGATGTGCTGCGGCATGATGCAGCGTTTTCGCACCGGGCCCGAACACTCCATCGAGCGGGCCATGATCGGCCGCCGCTCATCGGAAACCGAAATCGATCTGTTGCGGCTGCTTTCTCCGCGCCAGCCGTGAGCCTGAAAGCTGCAAAGCGAGTCTGAGATGCAGGATGAACCGAGCCCGGAAGAACTGATCAAGGCGGTGGCGGATTTCCTCCGCAATGACATTGCGCCTCAAATCGGCGGCCATCACGCATTCAAGCTGAGGGTGTCGATCAACGCGCTAGATCTCGTCGCGCGGCAGCTTAAATTGGAGCAGGGAAGCGACGCGGCGGAAGCCGCACGGCTGTCGCAGATACTGGGCACGCAGGGTTCGCTCGGCGAACTCAATAAGGTGCTCGCCGATCGCATCGCGAAAGGCGAGCTTGATCTGCAGACGCCCGGCCTTGCGCGCCATCTGTGGCAGACCACGATGGAAAAGCTCGCGGTCGACCAGCCGAACTATGCATCATACAAGCGCGAACTCGCCAAGTGATGCGGCGCTCACTTGCCAAGCCATTTCGGCGGCCGCTTTTCCGAAAATGCCTTCGGGCCTTCGATGTAATCCTGCGACGCCGCCATGGCTTTCACCGCCGGGTATTCACGCTGCTCGGCCATCGCCTGCTCCAGCGATACGCCGAGGCCCCTCTGAATAGTCTGCTTGGAGGCTCGAATCGACATCGGGCTGTTCTTGCAAATGGTCTCGGCCCAGCGCTCGGCGGCCGCCAGCGCTTGCCCCTGGGGCACCACATCATTGACGAAACCGAGTTCGTGCCCCTCGCGGGCGCTGACGTGACGTGCGGTGAGGATCATGCCCATGGCGCGCTTAAGTCCGATCTGCCGTGGCAGCCGGTGCAATCCCCCCGCCAGCGCCGCGAGGCCGACGCGTGGTTCGGGCAAAGCGAAGGTCGCATTCTCGGAGGCGATGATAAGGTCGCAGGCAAGCGCAATCTCGAAACCGCCGCCCATGGCGACGCCGTTGACCGCCGCGATGATCGGTTTGTCGCAGTCGAAACGCGAGGTCAGTCCGGCAAAGCCGCCCTTGTCCCAGCCGCGCTTTCCGCCCGCTGCCTGCCATTTCAGGTCATTACCGGCGCAGAACGCCTTATCACCCGCGCCGGTAACGATCGCCACCCATTGCTCGGGATCCGCGGAGAAGTCGTCGAACACCTTGTTAAGTTCGAAATGCGCATCGGTATGCAGCGCGTTATAGACCTCGGGACGAGACAGCGTCACGATCGTGACCGGGCCCTTCCGCGTGACTGTCGAAAATTTCAAGTCCATGTCTGCTCCCGTGGATTTGTTCTGTGCTTCCATAGTAACTCGCCAAGGCTGTTCGATGCCACCCAATTACGCAATGAACATCCGCCTCACGAGCCGTATTCGGTTGCTTGACTTGAGCTTGGCGTCCGACCTTAATCGAAAACACGACTTGCGCGCGTTGCGAACGAAAAGATGGGCATGAGGGAGAACTGAATTGGATTTTGCACTGCCCGCCGATCTGGTCGCCTATCTCGACGAACTCGATCGCTTCATCGCGCGCGAGATCAAGCCGATCGAAGAGGCCGACGATAACATCCGCTTCTTCGATCACCGACGCGAATGGGCGCGCACGGATTTCGAAAACGGCGGGTTGCCGAGGCATGAGTGGGAAGCGTTGCTTCGCAAGGTAAAGAATCTCGCCGACAAGGCCGGGCATTTGCGTTTCGCAATTCCCAAGCGTTACGGCGGCCGGGATGGCTCGAATCTCTGGATGGCTGTGATCCGCGAGCATTTTGCCTCGAAGGGGCTTGGCCTGCACAACGATTTGCAGAACGAGCATTCGATCGTCGGCAACCTGCCGCTGGTGACCATGCTCGATCGTTATGGCCGTGACGATCAGAAGGCGATGATCGAAGGCTCGATCACCGGAAAATACCGCATCACCTTCGGCCTGACTGAGCCCGAGCATGGCTCGGACGCAACTCACATGGAAACCGGCGCGGTGCAGACCACGCGCGATGGTGTCAAGGGCTGGCTCATCAATGGCGAGAAGATGTGGACGACCGGAATGCACGTCGCCACGCATTGCGCGCTGTTTGCGCGCACCAGCGGCAATGATGGCGATGCCCGGGGTATCACCTGTTTCCTGGTGCCGGCGAAAAGCGCTGGCGTGAAGGTCGAGGAATACATGTGGACCTTCAATATGCCGACCGATCATCCTCGGGTCAGTTTCACCGACGTGTTCGTGCCTGAGGACGCGCTGTTCGGCGAAATCGGTCGGGGATTGTCACTGGCGCAATGCTTCGTGCACGAGAACCGGATCCGGCAGGCCGCGAGTTCGCTCGGCGCCGCCGTGTATTGCATTCAGGAGAGCGTTAAATACGCGCGGGAGCGTAAGCCGTTCGGACATGCGCTGGCGGAAAATCAGGCAATCCAGTGGCCGCTGGTCGAGCTGGCCACGCAAGCGGAGATGCTGCGATTGCTCATTCGCAAGACGGCGTGGGAGATGGACCAGCTGACGCAGGCGCAGGTCGAGCACACGCTTTCCGACAAGGTTTCGATGTGCAATTTCTGGGCAAACCGGCTGTGCTGCGAAGCCGCCGACCGCGCCATGCAGGTGCACGGCGGCATGGGCTATTCGCGCCACAAGCCGTTCGAACATATTTACCGGCATCATCGGCGCTATCGTATTACCGAAGGGAGCGAGGAAATCCAGAAGCGCAAAGTCGCAGGATTCCTGTTTGGATATATGGGAGCCGGGAAGCGCTGAGCGGGAGCATGATCATGGAAGGCGGCTGCACTTGCGGACATGTCAGATATCGTTTGGCCGGCAAACCGCTGATCGTTCATGCCTGCCATTGCTCCTGGTGCCAGCGCGAGACCGGCACCGCTCATGCGCTCAATGCGCTCTACGAAGCAGACCGTGTCGAACACCTGAAGGCCGAGCCGGAGTTCATCCAAACGCCTTCGGCCAGCGGCAGAGGACAGAGGATCGCTCGCTGCCCCAACTGCAAGGTAGCGATCTGGAGCAATTACCCGCAAGCCGGGCCGGCGGTGCGCTTCGTGCGCGTTGGCACGATGGACAGTCCCGGCGAGTATCCTCCTGACATCCATATCTTCACATCTTCCAAACTGCCTTGGGTGACGTTTCCGGATCGCGCCAGGGTCGTGGCCGAGTTCTACAACCTGGATGAGGTCTGGTCGGATGACGCCAAGGAGCGCCGCCGGATTATGCGCGATCGAGCCGCGAAGAAGTGAGTCGGCCCGCTCAATTCACCTGCCGATCCTTGCCCACCCAATACGGGTCCCGCAGATGCCGGCGCAAAATCTTGCCCGACGCATTCCGCGGCAGCGCGTCGATGAACTCCACCGATTTCGGCGTCTTGAAGCCGGCGATACGTTCGCGGCTGAAGTTGATGATGTCAGATGCAGTTGCTTTCCGTCCGGGCTTCATCACCACGATCGCCTTGACCGCCTCGCCCCATTTTTCATCGGGTACGCCGATCACGGCCGCTTCGGCGACGTCAGGATGATCGCAAATAGCGCTCTCGACCTCGGCGGGATAGATGTTTTCACCGCCGGAGATGATCATGTCCTTGATGCGGTCGTGGATATAGAGATAGCCGTCCTTGTCCAGGTAGCCGGCATCTCCGGTGCGCAGCCAACCATCGCTGTCGAGGGTCTTGGCAGTGGCTTCCGGCAAATTCCAGTAGCCGGCCATATTGGAGCCCGAACGCGTCGCGATTTCGCCGACCTCGCCTGGCGGCAATCTGTTGCCGTTCGCATCAAGGATAGCAAGCTCGACGCCGGGCAATGCCTTGCCCGCCGAACGCATCCGGTCCAGCCCCTCGATGTGATCTTCCGGCGGCAGCGCGACGATGGTGCCGGTAGTTTCGGTCATGCCGTACATTTGCACGAAGCCGCAGCCGAACACCTCGATGCACTCCTTCAGAAGCGCGGCGGGAATAGGCGAGGCGCCATAGAGCATGTATTTGAGACGAGAAAAATCGACCTGACGCGCACGCGGCTGCCGCACCACGAACTGCATTGCGGCCGGCACCATGAACAATTTGGTAATTCCGGAGTGCTCGAAAAAATCCAGCACCTTGGTTGGATCGAATTCACGGGCGATGACGCCCTTGGCGCCGTGATAGAAGCCCAGGACGCCCCAGCCGGAGCCGCCAATGTGGAAGACGGGCATGGCGACCAGCGAGACATCGTCCTCGGTCCATCTGTTCCAGTCAGGCTTCTGGTCCTTTCCGGCCTCCACCAGATTCAGAAAATTGGCATGCGACAGCATCGCGCCTTTCGGTTTGCCTGTCGTGCCCGACGTATAAAGCTGGATTGCGATGTCTTGGCGGCTGATCGGGACATTCGGGTCTTCGCCGCTCTGGGTGTCGCGCCAGGCTGTATAGTTCAGCCAGCCCGGCGCGCTGGCTTCGGTGGCGATGAATTTGCGAACACTCGGGAGCTGAGCCTTGATCCTCTCGACCTGCGTCAAGAATTCCGGTCCCACGAACAGCACCGAGGCTCGGCAATCCTCGACGATGAAGGCGATCTCCGGGCCGGCGAGCCGCCAGTTCACCGGCGCCATCACTACGTTGGCCTTCATCGCGCCAAGCAGCAGCTCAAAATAGACGTCACTGTTCTTGCCGAGATAGGCGATGCGCTCGCGCGGCTTGATACCGTCGGCAATCAACGCGTTGGCGACGCGGTTGGTGAGTATATCGAACTGGGCGAAGCTGGTTTGGTGGCCTTCGAATTCATAGGCGATGGAATGGCCGCGGGCTTTTCCTCGCGCGCGCACTACCTCGGCGAGGTTTGCCGGTTGTTGAAGATCGGACATCTCGTCCCCGCAAGCGTTGTTCTTCGTTGCGGTAATACTGGCGTCATCGCGCGCCGAAGACAATACCGGAAGAATTTATCCCCGAGCGGCGCGGTCTTTTTCGTTCTGCGCCTTGATGGATTCTCTCGCCTGAATCCATTCCGCGTCGGACCAATCCCGCAACTGATAAAAGTTGCCGCCCATCGCCAGCGCCTGGGCGCCGTCCATGGCGATGGTTTCGCCGTTGATCCAGTCGCACCCGCCCGAAATCAGGAACACCGCGAGGTTCTGCAACTCTTCCATTTTGCCAACCCGTCCCATCGGGTTCATGGCTTTGGTGCGCGCGCCGGCCTCGTCGCCGGGCTTGATCCGCTTGCTCATGCCTTCGGTCGGAATTTCGCCGGGCGCGATGGTATTGAGTCGGATGCCGTGGCGTCCCCATTCCGTGGCCAGCGACATGGTCATGGCGTGGATCGCCGATTTGCTCATCGCCGAGGGCACCACATAGGGGCTGCCGTTCCGCACCCATGTCACCGTTATCGAGACCACATTGCCAGGCTGCCTGGTGGCAATCCAGCGGCGGCCTACGGCGTGCGTGACGTAAAACGTGCCATGCATCACGATGTTCGCCACCGCGTCAAAGCCGCGTGGCGTCAAGTCTTCGGTGCGCGAGATGAAATTGCCGGCCGCGTTGTTGATGAGATCCGTGAGCGGGCCTTCCCTGAAGATCGTCTCGATCATTTCGTCGACCGCGAGCGGGTTGCGAATATCGACCCCGTGGCTTGTAACCCGACCGCCATGGAGATCCATCAGCTCCGTCGCGGTTTCGTCGCACACGGCCTTGCGCCGGCCGCAGATATGGACCTCGGCGCCGAGTTCGAGAAAGCGCGATGCCATCGATTTGCCTAAACCGGTGCCGCCGCCCGTCACGAGGATGCGCCGTCCGACGAGGAGGTTTTCGCTGAACATGGGAGCATTCCACCCAAAAACGTTATCTGTTAGCTGGCTGATTGACTAAATCTGGACAACGGCATTCTGTAAAGCGTCAAACAACAAGGCATGGAGAACCATCGATGGGCGATCGCGTCTCGGTATCGATCTCGAACGGCGTCGCCGATGTACGATTGATGCGGGCGGACAAGATGAATGCCCTCGATGCCGCGATGTTCGACGCCCTGGTCGCCACTTCCGAACGGCTAGCCGGAGAAAAAGGCGTGAGGGCGGTAGTATTGTCCGGCGAAGGCCGTGCATTTTGCGCCGGTCTCGACATGGGCAGGTTCGCGGCGATGAACGAAACAGGCGGCAACGGGATCGCCGGCGGCGAAAAGCGCGATCTGACCGCGCGCACCCATGGGCTGGCCAATTTTCCCCAGCAAGCAGTGTGGGGATGGCGTCAGCTTCCGATGCCGGTGATTGCCGCAATCCGGGGAGTGGCCTTCGGCGGAGGCTTTCAGCTCGCGCTCGGCGCCGACATGCGCTTCCTGGCACCTGATGCTCGGATGTCGATCATGGAAATCAAATGGGGCCTGGTGCCGGACATGGCGGGCACCCCCATTCTGGCAAGCCTCGTGCGTGGCGACATCTTACGCGAGCTGACGTATACCGGGCGCATTTTCTCGGCGCAGCAGGCGATGAGCTATGGCCTCGCTACGCGAGTCTGCGAGGATCCGCTCGCTGCAGCGTTCGAAGTCGCGGGTGAAATCGCCAGCAAAAGTCCGGAGGCGATCCGCGCCGCAAAACGGATGCTCAATAATCTGGCCATCGATCCGGGTCCGGCACTGCTCGCCGAATCTGCGGAGCAAATGAAGTTGATGGGCGGAGCCAATCAGCGCGAGGCGGTGCGCGCCAACATGGAAAAGCGCGCGCCGCGGTTCGCCGACGTCTAAGCAGAGCGCGACAGAGAAAATGAACGACACTCCGGTGCTTTTCCTCGGCATCATCAGCGGCGAGCGGCGGCGCGATCACGCCGAAGTGGCCGAGCGCGCGGCGCGCATCGCCGGCGGCTTGGAGCGGCTTGGGGTTGGGCAGGGCGACAGCGTTTGCATCCTGTTGCGCAACGACATCGCCTTTGTCGAGTCGGCCTATGCCGCGATGCAGCTCGGCGCCTATGCAGTCCCGATCAATTGGCATTTCAAGCCGGAGGAGATCCAATACATCCTGGAGGACTCCGGCACGCGCGTTCTGATTGGCCATGAGGACCTGCTGCATGGACTGGGTGAGGTCATTCCGAAAGGCGTGACGGTCTTCAGCGTATCGACGCCGCCGGAAATTCTGGCCAACTACAAGATAGTTCCGGATCACCTCACGGCGCCCGGTTTTGCGATCGATCTGGAGTCCTGGCTTCATCAGCAGCAGCCCTATGATGGTCCGCCGCGACCGCAGCCGCAGAACATGATCTACACATCGGGCACAACCGGCCATCCCAAGGGGGTGCGGCGCAAGGCGCCGACGCCAGAGCAAATCGCCTTCTCTGAACAGATGCGCGCGATGATTTACGGGCTGAAGCCAGGGGCGCGTGCGTTGCTGCCGGGCCCGCTCTATCATTCGGCGCCAAACTCGTTCGGACTGCGAGCCGGGCGTCTTGGCGGCGCGCTGGTGTTGATGCCCCGTTTTGAACCGGAAGAATTCCTGCGGCTTGTCGATCGCGAGAGGATTGATACCATCTTCATGGTGCCGACGATGTTCATCCGGCTGATGAAGTTGCCGGAGAGCGTGCGGGGGAAATACGACATCTCCTCGCTGCGCCATGTGATCCACGCCGCCGCGCCATGTCCCGCCGAGGTCAAGCGTGCGATGATCGAATGGTGGGGACCGGTTATCCATGAATTCTACGGTAGCACCGAATCCGGCGCGGTCACGTTCGCCAATTCCGAGGATGCGCTTAAAAAACCCGGCACAGTCGGCAAGATTGCGCCGGGTGCGGAGCTGCGTTTTATCGGTGAGGATGGAAGGATTCTGCAGCGGGGAGAGATCGGCGAGATCTATTCGCGGATCGCTCATAGCCCGGATTTCACCTATCACAACAAGCCGGAGAAACGCGGCGAGATCGAGCGCGATGGCTTCATCACCTCGGGCGATGTCGGCTATATTGACGATGACGGATACGTCTTTATCTGCGACCGCAAGCGCGACATGGTCATCTCGGGCGGCGTCAATATCTATCCCGCCGAAATCGAGGCGGCGCTGCACGCCTTTCCAGGCGTGCATGATTGTGCGGTGTTCGGCATTCCCGACGAGGAGTTTGGAGAGGCTCTGATGGCAGTGGTGGAGCCGCAGCCTCGAGTGGACCTGGATGTGGCTGCAGTCCGGGCGCATTTGAAGACATCGCTGGCCGATTACAAGGTGCCGAAGCACCTCGAGATACTCAACGATTTGCCGCGTGAGGACTCGGGCAAGATCTTCAAACGCCGGCTACGCGATCCGTATTGGCAGCGGGCAGGGCGGAGAATTTAGCCATGTCAGCCCAAGTCGCGCCTTCCGAGCCCGAACTCCGCTCCAGCCGAACGGAAGAAGCTCTGGCGCTTGAGGAAGACGCTCGGCTCCGGAACGATATCCGGCTGCTCGGTCGTATCCTCGGCGACACCGTTCGCGACCAGGAAGGCGCGGACGTATTCGATCTGGTCGAGCGAATCCGAAAGACCTCGATCCGATTCCATCGAGATAACGACGATCCCGCCCGGCGCGAGCTCGAGGTCATTCTCGACAGCATGTCGATCAGCGAAACGGTTCGCATCGTGCGTGCTTTCACCTATTTCTCGCACCTCGCGAATATTGCCGAGGACCAGAACAACATTCGCCAGATGCGGGCTCGCTCGAGCGGCGGCGGAATGCCGGCTCCGGGGACGCTGGCGTTGATGCTTCTGCATGCGCGCACGGCCGGACTGAGCGCCGCAGATTTGCGCAGGTTTTTTGGAACGGCCCTTGTCAGTCCAGTTCTGACCGCTCATCCCACCGAAGTTCGCCGCAAGAGCACCATCGATCGCGAAATGGAAATCGGCGCGCTGCTGGAGCGGCGCGAACGGGTCAAGCTTACCGTAGAGGAAGTGGCGGCAAGCGATGAGGAGCTGCGCCGTGAGGTGCTGACATTATGGCAGACCAACCTGCTGCGCCGTACCAAACTCAACGTCCTCGATGAAGTCGCTAACGGGCTATCGTTTTACGATTACACGTTCCTGCACGAAGTGCCGCGCCTGCATTGCACGCTCGAGGATCGGCTCAACGAAGTGGACGGGGCGCAACAGGAGCTCGCGTCTTTCCTGAAGATGGGAAGCTGGATTGGCGGCGACCGCGATGGCAATCCGTTCGTCACCGCGGACGTGATGCGTGGCGCGCTAAAAATGCAGTCGAGCCGCATTATGCGCCATTATCTCGAAGAACTGCATGTGCTCGGCTCCGAACTGTCGCTCGCGGCCCACCTGGCCGATGTCTCCGAGGAGCTGCGCGCGCTTGCGGAGCGCTCGCCCGATACATCGCCGCATCGAAGCGGCGAGCCTTATCGCCTCGCGGTGTCCGGCATTTATGCACGGCTTACCGCGACTGCGGCGCGGCTGCAGGTAGAGACCAGTCGCGCCCCGGTCGGCGAGGCCGCGGCTTACGCTGACGTCGGCGAGTTCAAGGCCGACCTCGACGTTTTGCACCGCTCGCTCATCGCGAACAATTCGCGTGTGATCGCGCGCGGACGGTTGCGGTTGCTTCGCCGAGCGGTGGATTGTTTCGGCTTTCATCTGGCGCGCCTCGATATGCGGCAGAATTCGGCCGTGCACGAACGCACTGTCGCCGAACTGATTGACGCGGCGACCCCAGGCATGTCCTACCGGGATTTGCCGGAAGAGGCGCGGATCGCGCTTCTGGCTGCTGAACTGCATAGTCCGCGACCGCTGATCTCGTCTTTCGTCAAATACGGCGAAGAGACGCTGGGCGAACTCGCGGTTTTCCATGCGGCTGCAGAAGCGCATGCGAAGTTCGGCGCCAATGTTATCCCGCAAAGTATCATCTCGATGTGCAAGAGCGTGTCGGACATGCTTGAGCTGGCGTTGTTGCTGAAGGAAGTCGGTCTCATCGATCCGTCCGGCCGCAGCGCGATCAACATCGTGCCGCTGTTCGAGACCATCGAGGATTTACAGGCAGCCGCCGGCATCATGGACCGCCTGCTGTCACTGCATGAATACCGCAAATTGGTGGACGGCCGCGGAGCGGTACAGGAAGTGATGCTCGGCTATTCCGACAGCAACAAGGATGGCGGCTTCGTCACCTCGGGCTGGGAGCTCTATAAGGCTGAAATCGGCCTGCTCGAAGTGTTCAATCGTCACCACGTCCGCTTGCGGCTGTTTCACGGCCGTGGCGGATCGGTCGGGCGCGGCGGCGGCCCGAGCTATGACGCCATTACCGCGCAACCCGGTGGAGTGGTGAACGGTCAGATCCGGATCACCGAACAGGGCGAGATCATCTCCAGCAAATATTCCAATGCCGAAGTTGGCCGGAGCAACCTTGAAATTCTCGCCGCCGCCACGCTGGAAGCGAGCCTGCTGCAGCCAGCGAGCAGCGTGCCGCGGCAGCAGTATCTTGAGGCAATGGAGCAGTTGTCTTCGCTGGCCTTCAGCGCCTATCGCGGCCTCGTTTACGAAACACCTGGTTTCGCCGATTATTTTTGGGCTTCCACTGTCATCACCGAAATCGCAACGCTGAACATTGGCAGCCGGCCGGCGTCACGCAAAAAGACTCGCGAGATCGAGGACCTCCGCGCCATCCCCTGGGTGTTCAGTTGGGCGCAATGCCGGCTGATGCTGCCGGGATGGTACGGATTTGGCAGCGCAGTCGAGGGCTGGCTGGCTGAGCATCCGGACAAGGGCATGCCGTTCCTGCGCGAGCTCTATCGGGAGTGGCCGTTTTTTCGCTCGCTGCTGTCAAACATGGATATGGTGCTGGCAAAAAGCTCAATCGCGATTGCCTCCCGCTATGCCGAACTCGTGCCTGACGAGGCATTGCGTGAAAACATCTTCAACCGCATCCGCCACGAATGGCAGAGTTCGATCAACAAGCTGTTGGACATCATGGGGCATGATCGGCTTTTGCAGGACAATCCGTTCCTGGAACGCTCGATCCGCAACCGCTTTCCTTATCTCGACCCGTTGAACCATGTGCAGGTGGAATTGCTGAAGGAGCACCGCACCCATAGCCCCGACGAACGGGTGCTGCGCGGGATTCAACTCACGATCAACGGCATATCGGCGGGATTGCGCAATAGCGGGTGAGGGCGCGAGCTTCGAGCGAGAGCGAACCAAAATCCGGCATACGCAAATCGCTCTGAAGCACACATGGCGGGCTGCCTGAAGAGCGCGCCCGCCATCTGTCATCGAAACATATCAACTCAAGATCGCTACGCCATTCAAGGCTTCATAGCGCCCTGGGCACTCGTGTACACTGCGTAGAGCGAGGTGGAGCCGCAGATGTAAAGTCTGTTTCGCTGCTGACCGCCGAAGCAGAGATTGGCGACGGTTTCCGGCAGGTGGATTTTGCCGAGCAGATCGCCCGCCGCAGTGTAGCAGCGCACGCCGTCTTCTTTCGGATCGCCCCAACCCACCGAGCACCAGATGTTACCATCGGTGTCACAGCGCATGCCGTCGGTGATGCTGGGCTTGGGCATTTCGGCGAAGACCTTGCCGCCCGACACCTTTCCAGCGCCGACATCGACGTCGAACACGCGGATATGTGAGGGGTTGTCCGGACCATCTGTAAATCCGGTGTCGATGACATACAGCTTCTTCTCGTCGGGCGAGAAGGTAATGCCGTTGGGCTCAACAAAGTCATCAACGACAACCTTGATATCGCCGCTCTTCGGATCCACGCGGTAGACGTTATGCTTTTCCTGCTCGGCCTCGGCCTTGATGCCTTCGTAATAACCGCCAATGCCATAAACCGGATCGGTGAACCAGATCGAACCGTCGGAAGCGACGACCGCGTCGTTCGGTGAGTTCAACCTCTTGCCGTTGTACTTGTCCGCGATAATCGTGATCGAGCCATCCAGCTCGGTCCGGGTAACCCGTCGCCCGCTATGTTCACAGGTGATCAGGCGTCCTTCCCGATCGATGGTGTTGCCATTCGAATTCATCGACGGCTGGCGGTATACGCTGAGGTGACCGTCATCCTCCGAGAAGCGCATGATGCGGTTATTGGGAATGTCGCTGAACAGCACGTACCGCCCCGCCGGAAAGTAGACTGGACCCTCTGCCCAGCGCATTCCGGTGGCGACGCGCTCAACCGCCATGGTCCCGGCGAAGGCCGGGAAGCCGCTCGGTCCGAACGAGACATTGGGCTTCTTCATGGATTCCAAATGAGAATCCGGGTAGCGGCTTCCCGATAACGGTCCCAACGGCAGCGGTTCGGTTGAGGTTGTTGGGGCGCCAGTTTGGCCGAGTGGCGTTACGCTGGCTGCCGAAGCTGCTTGCGCCGTCATGCCGGCAGCCGCCACGGCGGCCGCACCCTTCAACAACACGATCCGGCGATTAACGGAATGTCGTTGGGCTGTATCAGGAAAGGTCAGCGGGGTTGTCATAAATTTCCTCCCACGTTTTTTGTTGGAAGGAAACCCTGTGCCCGCAATCGGGCGTAATGCGGGCGGCACTCCTGCATAGCGCCACTTCGTTTTCGGGTGAGGCGCCGGATCGACTAGCGCGAGCGCGCGCTAGACCGCATCCCAGTTAAAGACATCCGCTGAGCGGTCCAGCTTATAGAACGACGACTTCAGCGCCGGCATGCCATGTTCGGCAATGGCTTGCGGCGTCCATCCTTCGCCGCGATGGACGGAGCGCAGCGGGCGCGACTGGCTCATCAGGAAAATCTCGTTCATCCTTACCGCGAAAATCTGTCCGGTGACTTCCTTTGCCGCATCGCTGAGCAGGAAGGCGACAATCGGCGCGATTTTTTCCGGGCCCATCTGCTGAATTTTTGCCACCCGCGCCTTTTCAGCTTCGGTTTCGGTCGGAATAGTCCCGATCAATCGACTCCAGGCGAATGGTGATACGCAATTCGACCGGACGTTGAACCGGTTCATGTCAAGCGCGATCGATTTGGAGAGCCCGACGATTCCGAGCTTGGCGGCAGCGTAATTCGCCTGCCCGAAATTCCCGACCAAACCCGACGTCGACGTGAAATGAACGAACGAACCGCCTTCCTGCTCCCTGAACAGTCGTGCGGCGGCGTGGGAGACGTAGAAAGAGCCCATGAGATGCACCTTGATGACGGACTCAAAGGCATCGATGCTCATGCGATGAAAAATCGCGTCGCGCAGGATGCCGGCATTATTGACGACACCGTCGAG
>JAICIT010000005.1 GCA_025960445.1 Bradyrhizobium sp.
AGAAGTCGGGCGTGCCGTCTCGCTGCTTGCGCGTTGGGGAACTCCATCCCGAGCACGTCGCTAGCGGCCAAATCTCCTACCAGATCGAAATAGAACGTGGCCACGCGAGACATCCGTTGTATTGCCCCCGTGTGCGCCTCCCCTGATTTTCAGAGAGCCTCAGGCGAGAGCCATGGCTCTCGCCTGCTCCTCTGCTATTTGCCGTTGATCGCGATACGTTTCACCTTCTGCTGCGCAGCCGGCGGTTTCGGCAACGTGACGGTCAGGACGCCTTTGTCGAATTTTGCGGCGACCTTTTCCTGATCGACGTCTTCCATCGGGATCCGGCGCTCGAACCGTCCGTAGTAGCGCTCGCTGAAGCGACGCTCCTTGTCTTCGGTCTCGCTTTTCTTTTCGCCGCTGATCCTGAGCACGCCGTTCGCGAGTTCGACCTGCACGTCCTTCTCTTCAAGACCGGGCAGTTCGGCCACCACCTTGACCTCTTTATCGGTCTCGTTGACCTCGACGCTCGGCCAGCCCATCGGATGCGGGCCGAAAGTATCGACATCGAAGGCCCGGAACGTCTCGTCGAAAAGACGATTCATCTCCCGATGCAAGGCAAGAAACGGATTACCTTGCTGGCTGTATTGCATGTCCCGCGACCCGTTGTTCCACGGAATGAGATCGCGTAGTGCCATTGTTATTTCTCCTTTCTGGTTTGCATGGTTTTTGCGAATCGGCAGCTCCGGCGCGCGGGCTATCCCGCGCGCAATGTGGCGCTGAAGGGCTTCGCGGGCGTGCCGTCAGGCCGCCTGCTTCTGCTCGGTTTGCTGGTTGTGGTTGCCGACGAGTTGGATCGCGATTCGAGGCGGCTTCATCTTCTCGAAGCCAACGGTCGAGCGCCAAAACGGGGATAGATCGTAAATCCTCATAGCCACATCCTCCTCTTGAGCAACATGGATAGAGCAACGCCGGGAGCTACCGGCGACACCTGCCGGACCCATAAGGGCATCCGGCGCCACGTGTGTGGTGACCAAAAAATTAGAGACACAGCAAATGGTTTCAAGAGGGGCGGCCTAACCGGCTCGATTTTTTCGCAGCGGCCAACACCCGAAGCCGTATGAAACCTAATCGCAACCTTTTCGTTCATCTGGCGATGCGGGTAGCTCATCTCGCGATGCCGGACCAATGGCAGCGAGCGAGTCATGGGTGCGGCGCTCCTGATCCCGTCGCTCACGCGAGGGTGTGTGGAGATGAGAACTTTCGATGGGGCGGCCGGGCGCTTGAACGGATCAGGAGCGGGGCTGCGACATGAAAAATAACATCCGAAAAAATAACATCCGATTTCACGTCGGCTATGCGATCGCGGCGATCTTCGCGATCTTTGTGATCCAATACTTCATCTCCGCAGCCAGCCAGATCGCCGTCATCCCCTACAGCGAGTTTCAGCAACTGCTGCGCCAGAGCAAGGTGGCCAGCGTAGGTATCTCGGATCGTACCATGCAGGGCACGCTGAAGGAGCCGTTGCCGAGCGGGCAGAAGCAATTCGTCACCACCCGCGTCGATCCCGAAATCGCAGGCGAGCTGGAAAAATATGGGGTCCGCTTTACGGGTCAAATCCAGAGCACGTTTCTGCGCGACTTGTTGTCGTGGGTGATGCCTACCCTGCTGTTCTTTGGGCTGTGGTGGTACATTG
The DNA here is from genome assembly GCA_025960445.1 of Bradyrhizobium sp. GTDB lineage: Bacteria > Pseudomonadota > Alphaproteobacteria > Rhizobiales > Xanthobacteraceae > Bradyrhizobium. The sequence continues at coordinate 1,676 of JAICIT010000005.1, forward strand.
GCAAGCGTGCCGCAGAAAGCGGCGGCCTAGGCGGCGGCCTGATGGCCATCGGCAAGAGCAAGGCGAAGATTTATGTCGAATCCAACACCGGCGTGACCTTTGCCGACGTTGCCGGCGTCGACGAAGCCAAGGACGAACTCCGCGAGATCATCGATTTCCTCAAGAACCCGGCGGACTATGGCCGGCTCGGCGGGAGGATGCCGAAAGGCGTGCTCCTGGTCGGCCCACCCGGCACGGGCAAGACGCTGCTCGCCAAAGCCATCGCCGGTGAGGCCCGCGTCCCGTTCTTCTCGATTTCCGGCTCCGAATTCGTGGAGATGTTCGTCGGCGTTGGCGCGGCGCGCGTGCGCGACCTGTTCCAGCAAGCGCATCAGAAGGCTCCGGCCATCATCTTCATCGACGAGCTCGACGCGTTGGGCCGCGCCCGCGGCATCGGTCCATTTGCCGGCGGCCATGACGAAAAGGAGCAAACGCTAAACCAGCTCCTCGTCGAGCTCGATGGCTTCGACTCGCGTTCAGGCCTGGTGATACTAGCCGCCACCAATCGGCCGGAAATTCTCGATCCGGCGCTATTGCGCGCCGGCCGCTTCGACCGGCAGGTGCTGGTCGACCGCCCGGACAAGAAAGGGCGCATCGAAATTCTCAAGGTGCATATGAAAAAGATTCAGCTTGCTCGGGATGTCGATGTGGAGGCCGTGGCCGGGCTGACACCGGGATTCACCGGCGCTGATCTCGCCAATCTCGTCAACGAAGCCGCCCTGCTGGCGACGCGCCGGGGTGGAGAGGCTGTCGCGATGAGGGATTTCAATAACGCCGTCGAGCGGATGGTGGCGGGACTCGAAAAGCGCAACCGGCTCCTCAATCCCAAGGAGCGCGAGATCGTCGCCTATCACGAGATGGGCCACGCGCTGACCGCACTCTCGCTGCCCGGCGTTGATCCCGTGCACAAGGTATCGATCATCCCAAGGGGCGTTGGCGCGCTCGGCTACACCATTCAACGGCCGATTGAGGATCGCTTCCTGATGACCAAGGAAGAGCTGGAGAACAAGATGGCGGTGCTGCTTGGCGGCCGCGCGGCGGAGTTGATCGTGTTCGACCATCTGTCGACCGGCGCCGCAGACGACCTGCGCCGGGTCACCGACATTGCCCGCAGCATGGTGACCCGCTACGGCATGTCGGAAAAGCTTGGCAGCATCGCCTACGATCGCGAGCCCGGCAATTTCCTGGCCGGCACTGATCGGGCCTATCCCGTGCACGAGCGCGAATATGCCGAAGAAACCGCTGCGGCGGTTGACCATGAGGTGCGCGCTATCGTTGATCGTGTGTTTCAACGGGCGCAAGGCATCCTGAAAGCGCGACGCGCCATCCTGGATCGCGCCGCCCATAAGCTATTGGAAAAGGAAACGCTGGAGCAGGCCGACATCGAGGCGTTGGTGCGCGAAACTCCGAAAGAGGCGCTTCGGGCGGTCTAAGCGGCCGATGTAAAATGCGCGCAAGGCCAACGAGAACGCGTCCCGCAGTTAAAAATCCTCGACATCGATATGGTCCAGCGTCGCGCACGCGCATCAGCCTCATCGAGAACCGCGGCAATCGAGCTGCCGAGGATGTACGTGCCGCCTTGTTAGCGCGTGCGATCAACCCGCGCTGCGGTCGAGCGTTCCAGAGATGATACGACGGATTGTGGCCGCGCAGCCTAGAACTTTCGCGTCCGACGTCCGTTAGGCGTGGGGGGCCAACATTCCCCGGAGTATCCACATGCACGCTCAAGAAATGATCAACACTCACCCCCAAGTGCGTGGCCGAGCAAACGAGGCGCTGATCCGGTGTATCGAGGAATGCTACTCCTGCGCCCAGACCTGCACATCCTGCGCGGACGCCTGTTTGGCAGAGGACAATGTCAAATCGCTGGCCCAGTGCATCCGGCTGAACCTTGATTGCGCAGACGTCTGCAACATCACGGGCAGAATGGCGACCCGCCGAACCGGCTCAGACGAGGAGGTGATCCTCAGAATGCTGGAAACCTGCGCCGCCGCTTGCCGGCTCTGTGGTGAAGAATGCGAGAAGCACGCCAGGATGCACGAACATTGCCGGATCTGCGCCGAGGCATGCCGCCGGTGCATGAACGCCTGTCAAGAAGCCGGGCAGGGTATGAAACACTGAGGAGTCCGGGTGCAGCGGCACATCGCGTACCCGTGACCCGGAACATCGCGCCCTTCGACCATAAAACCCGCGACGCCAGGTTGAACTAACGTCGAGCGCCACGGTTGAGCCGCAATTGGGTCCGGCGATTTGACACGAAGCACCAACGAACACTGGTTCTCCAGATTTGCCTCGGAGACTGGGCGCCGAACCGGCCGACCGTGGACGTTCGGGCTGGCGGGCGGCTTAGTCGTCATCTGGCTGATAAGTGGGCCACTGTTCGGCTTTTCCGATACATGGCAGCTTGTCATGAATACCATCAGCAGCGTCGTCACGTTCCTGATGGTTTTTCTGATTCAGAATACCCAGAACAGGGACAGCGCCGCGCTGCAGGTGAAGATTGATGAGCTCATTCGGGCAACCTCGTCGCGGCAGGATTTGATCGGGATCGAGGAGATGTCCGGGCCTGAATTGGATTCGAAACGACGGGAAGTCAGAATGGAGGACGAAAGAAAGTCGAATGTTTGATCGCTGACCGTTGGACTCCTTGGCGCCAACGGACCCTGCCGCGGCTGGCGAATAGATCAGCCGATTGAGGTCCGCTTTACCGCCTTCGGATATGCCTGAGGACCTGCAGGCCGGCCCTTGGGGCATTTCTCACTCGCTGTTGAATCAAGACGTGGTAATCTGCAGGCGAAAATGTTCTCGGGCATCATATGCAAAGACGGGAGTTCATCACCCTGCTCGGCGGCGTGGCGACGGCGTCGCCAATCGCTGCGTTGGCACAACAGCCCGCCCTGCCAGTAATCGGATTACTCAGTAGTGTGCCGTTCGAAACACGGCGCGCCCAGATCGCTGCCTTTCATCGGGGCCTGAAAGAGGCCGGTTACGTCGAGGGCCAGAACGTCGCGATCCAATATCGGTCTGCGGACAATCAATTTGACCGGTTGCCCACATTGGCGGCTGACCTGGTGAAGCAGGGAGTGAGTGTCATCGTCACTATTGGCGGCGACACCACGGCTCGAGTGGCCAAGTCGGCGACCACGACAATTCCGGTCATCTTTGTCTCCGGAAATGACGCCGCCAAGATCGGCTTAGTCGCCAGTTTGAACCGCCCGGGCGGCAACGTTACCGGTATCAGCTTTCTGGTAAACCTGACCATGACAAAGGAGCTGGAGCTTCTTAGCGAAGTGGTCCCCTCGGTTGCAACGATCGGCTTGTTGGTGAATTCCAACAATCCAAATACCGAACTCACGACGGCGCAAGCCCGGACGGCGGCCGGCACGCTCGGGAGGACGCTTGTTGTCGCCAAGGCCGACACTGACCAGCTCGAGAAATCTTTTACCAGTTTTATTCGACAGAAAGTCGGTGCCGTGGTTGTTGCCGCCGATCCGGTTCTTCTTGCAAGCCGCGAGCAAATCGTCGCATTGGCGGCGCGGCATGAGCTGGCTGCGATCTATTCGTTTCGCGAATTTGCCTTGATCGGCGGGCTCATGAGCTACGGAAGTAGCATTTCAAATGCCTATCGAGAGGCCGGAATTTACGCCGGCAAAATTCTCAAAGGCGAGAAGGCTGCCGACCTGCCCGTCATGCAATCAACGAAGTTCGAGCTGGTGATCAATCTCAAGACGGCCAATGCGCTCCGGCTTGAAATACCACCGAAGTTGCTGGCGATCGCCGACGAGGTCATCGAATGACCGCGAGGTTCATCTAAAGATTGTGAGGCCTGCTTCTCAAAGCCGCACGCCGGAGGTCGCAAAGGCCCGCTGGACGGGTTCCTGGATCGTATTGAGGACGACGACCGCGACCACCGCGAATATACCGGCGGCAATACAGGCCAGCAGAAAGGACTTCATCCCGGTTCACCTCGTCGCGCGCAGCCTCGTTGATCCTATTCGGCGGGAGTTGCAGCCGGCTGCGAGCGAGCCTCGTTGGGGCCCGTCCGAGCGTTTTGCTCCTCAAGCCAAAGGCTGTGGTGCTCCTTGGCCCAATTTACATCGACAGTGCCGCTGCCCATCGCCTCAAAAGCGCCCTCCATGCCGATGGTGCCGATGTAGATGTGCGCCAGCATCGCGGCGACAAAGAGCACCGAGACGACCGAATGCACGATCTGAGCGATCTGCATCCCCTCGATTCCGGACAGGTAGAACGGGAACATCAGCTGATAACCGGTCACGGCCACCGCGCCGCCACCGACGACGACGATCCAGTAGATCGCCTTCTGGCCCGCATTGAAACGATAGGCGGGCGGATGATCGTGACCGATCATTCCGCCGCCGCGCTTAAGCCAATCGATATCAAGCTTGTTCGGGATGTTGCCGGCGATCCATATCAGGAAGATCAGCACAACGCCTATGGTGAACGGAAAGCTCAGATAGTTGTGGGCGTATTTCGCCCATTGCGACCACTCCGAGAACGCTTCGAAACCGATCAGCGGCAGCAGTAACGGACGCCCAAAAGTGATGTTCAGTCCCGAGACCGCCAGAATGATGAAACATGTTGCGGTCATCCAGTGCACGAAACGCTCGAACGGGGTGAAGCGTACGATGCTGCGGCCCGACCGGCCGCTCTCGAGCCGAACCATGCCGCGGCTGAGATAAAAAATAACGAGCACCGCCAGCATGCCGATGATGGCGATTCCGCCGATCCAGCGCAGTGTGACGTTCCGGAACTCACGCCAATCCCGGCCCGCCGGCTGCTCGAGGACGCCCGAGCGCTGGTCGGGAATGCTGACGCGTCCCTGAATCCGGTTGAGCTCCTGCAGGAGCTGCTGTTCCTTCACCGAGCTTGCGGTTGGATTGACCTGCTGGGCGCTGGAGGGCATCGACATCAGGACGATCAGCAGAAAAGCCCATGCGCCGAGCACCACACGGATATATCTTCCAAAAGACGCCATGAAGCTTGCTCCTCGATATGTCCTCACGTGCCGCCTGTGTCGGTTCAGGATTCGATGGTCTCGCGATAGGCGGTCTTCCAGCCCCAGGCGCCGGAGCCGTAGCCGCGCTTGGTGACCCGCTCCTTGTAGATCTGTGCGATAATTTCGCCGTCGCCGGCCAGCAGCGATTTGGTCGAACACATTTCGGCGCAGAGCGGCAGCTTGCCTTCGGCGAGACGGTTCGCTCCGTACTTCTCGTACTCTTCCTTGCTGCCGTCGGCCTCGGGGCCGCCGGCGCAGTACGTACATTTGTCCATCTTGCCGCGCGAACCGAAATTGCCGACCTTCGGATATTGTGGCGCACCGAACGGACAGGCGTAGAAGCAATAACCGCAGCCGATGCACAAGTCCTTGGAATGCAGCACCACCGAGTCGGCAGTGGTGTAGAAGCAGTTCACCGGGCAGACCGCGGCGCAGGGCGCGTCGGTGCAGTGCATGCACGCCATCGAGATCGAACGCTCGCCCGGCTTGCCATCGTTGATAGTAACGACGCGACGCCGATTGATGCCCCAGGGCACTTCGTGCTCGTTCTTGCAGGCGGTCACGCAGGCATTGCATTCGATGCAACGATCAGCGTCACAGAGAAATTTCATCCGAGCCATCTGAGTTGCTCCCTTTATGCCGCGGCGATCTGACAGAGGGTGACTTTCGGCTCCTGCATACCTGTCGCGGGATCATAACCGTAGCTGGTGATGGTGTTGGCACTCTCGCCGAGCACGATGGGATCGGTACCCGCCGGGTAATTCTTGCGGAGATCGACGCCACCAAACCAGCCGCCGAAGTGGAACGGCATCCACGCAACGCCCTTGCCGACCCGATCCGTCACCAGCGCCTTCATCTTGGCACGCGAGTTGTTCTCGGCGCCGCTCACCCAGACCCAGCCGCCGTCCTTGATGCCGCGATCGGCAGCATCGGCTGAACTGATCTCGATGAACATGTCCTGCTGCAGTTCGGCGAGCCAGGGATTGGTTCTCGTCTCCTCGCCGCCACCCTCATATTCGACCAGCCGCCCCGAGGAGAGGATCAGCGGGAACTGCTTCGCAATCCCCTTTTCAACCGCAGCTTTCTGGACGGAGAAACCGATGTTCGGCAACCGGAATTGCTTGGCATCGGGTAGCGTCGGATATTTCGCCACCAGATCGACCCGTGGCGTGTAGATCGGCTCGCGATGAACCGGAATCGGATCGGGCAAACCAAACGCGTTCATGCGTGCCTTGCCGTTACCGTATGGAACGCAGCCGTGCATCAGCGCCACGCGCTGGATGCCACCCGACAGGTCAAGTGACCACGACACCGCATCTGGATTGGCCGAGTTCACCTTGGTGATCGTGGCCATTTCAGCTTCAGTCAGATCCTTGTCCCAGCCAAGCTTCTTCAACACGGCAAGCGTAAATTCCGGATAGCCGTCCTTGATTTCCGAATCCTTCGAATAGGACCCGTCCGCAAGCAGGCTGACCTTCCGTGTTGTGCCGTCGGGAAGTTTCTCCTCGCGTTCGAGACCGAAGCGCGGCCTGAACGTGCCGCCTCCATCCATCACGGCGAGATTATTATTGTAGAGCAGGGGCGTGCCCGGATGCCGGACTTCAGGCGAGCCCCAGCAGGGCCACGGCAGCCCATAATAATCGCCGCCGACTTCCGGATCGTCCTTTGGCGCGCGCATGGTCACCAGATCAAACTTGTGCTGGTTCTTCATGTGCGCCTTGATGCGCTCGGGCGACTGGCCGCAATAACCGGTCGACCAGCTGCCGCGATTGATCTCACGCAGGATGTCTTCCGCTTCCGGCAGATTGTTCTCGACCTTGATGTTCTTGAACATCTTGTCGGCGAAGCCGAGTTTCTTCGCAACCAAGTACATGACCTCGAGGTCATCCTTCGATTCGAATATCGGCTTTACGATCTGGTCCCCCCATTGCATCGAACGGTTCGATGCAACGCGCGAACCCTTGCACTCGAATTGGGTCGCGACAGGAAGGATATAAACTCCGTCCTTGCGGCCCGCTTCGACGGCGAGGGACGCCCACGTGGTCGGATGCGGATCGGCAATAACCAGCAGTTCGAGCGCCTTCAGACCCTTCAGGGATTCGGGAATGCGGGTGATGCTGTTGCTGGCGTGGCCTTGGACGAACACCGCCTTGACATTGTCCTTTTGGGCGACGTCGGCCTTCGGCAGGATCGCCGCGTCGAACCAGCGGGTCAGCGGGATGCCGGGCGTTTCCATCAGCTTCTTGTCGTCGAAGCGGGAAAGCAGGTAGTCGTAATCGACTTCCCACACCCGTGACCAGTGTTTCCAGGCACCTTCGGTGAGCCCGTAATAGAAGGGCAGCGTCACAATATCGAGGCCGACGTCGGTTGCGCCCTGGACGTTGTCATGGCCGCGCAGGATGTTGGCGCCCGTTCCTGGCTTGCCGACATTACCCGTCATGAGCAGCGCGATGCAGCTCGCCCGCACGTTGGCAGTACCCACGGTGTGTTGGGTCTGTCCCATGCACCAGATGATTGTCGCTGGCTTTACGGTGGCGAACAACTTGGCGACGCGCTCGAGCTGCGCTCCGGGTATGCCGGTAACGCGCTCGGTTTCTTCCGGATCCCACTTCTCCACTTCCTTGCGGAGATCGTCGAAACCGTAGACGCGGCGATTGATGAAATCCTTGTCTTCCCAGCCGTTCTTCAGGATGTGCCACATCATCCCGTACAACACCGGAATGTCCGTGCCGGGACGGATACGCACATATTCGGTGGCATGCGCGGCCGTACGGGTCAGCCGCGGATCGAACACGATGAAGTTCGCCTTATTGATCTCCTTTGACTCCAGCATGTGTTGCATGCCGACGGGGTGCGCTTCCGCCGCATTGCTGCCGATAAAGATCATCGTCTTGGCGTTGCGCATATCATTGATGCTGTTGGTCATCGCGCCGTACCCCCAGGTATTGGCCACGCCGGTCACCGTCGTCGAATGGCAGATACGCGCCTGATGGTCGGTGTTGTTGGTGCCCCAGAAGGCGCCCAGCTTGCGGAAGAGATACGATCCTTCATTGGTCATCTTGGCGGAACCGAGCCAATAGACCGAATCGCTGCCCGACTTTTCGCGGACCTGCAGCAGCTTGTCTCCGATCTCGTTGACCGCGGTGTCCCAGGACACGCGCGTCCATTGCCCGTCGACGAGCTTCATCGGATAGCGAAGCCGGCGCTCGCTATGGACCAACTCGCGCACCGAAGCGCCCTTGGCGCAATGCGAGCCGCGATTGATCGGCGACTCCCAACTCGGCTCCTGCCCAATCCAGACGCCGTTGAGCACTTCAGCGGTTACCGTGCAGCCGACGGCGCAATGCGTGCAGACGTTCTTGCGAATAGTGGCGCCCGAAGTGAGCGGCCCCGCGACGGCGGCTTCCGCCTTGCGAACGCTACCGATCGACAGCGCGCTCAGCGCGGCCAACCCGCCGCCGGCAAGGCCAGACCGGCGCAGGAAGGTTCGGCGATCCAGACCGCCGGCCTGCCCGGACAGCGCGTCGGCAACCGAGGCGCGGGACGCAAGCCCTGAAGACCGTTCTGTTCTCTTGATCAGCATGGCCGCCTCCCTCAACCCGGATAACGATTGACGCGGTAGTACGCTTTCACGTGATCGGTTTCCTTGTAGCGCGCCTTACGTTTCTCGTCATTGTTCTCGCTGTCAGCCTGCGCGGGTGCGATCAGCGGGCTCGCCAACGCTGCGCCAGCGCCGACCGCGCCGACCCCAACGTTGCGAAGGAAATCGCGGCGGCCGACCGTTGCTTTTTTTTCGCTCTTCATCGACTTTCTCCCGGACCAATCGTCATTGGTCAGTTCGCGAACGTAAATGCTTCAGCTTCGATTTCCACAAACACGCGGCCTAGCGAGCCCACCGCCCGATAAAAACGGGCGCTCGCGGCACGCTCAAGATCGGCGAACATTCGGCCCATCCAAGGCGCTACATGCTTTTCGAAAAAGCTGCGCTGCAGTTCCGGGCTGGCCGAGAATCGCGCCGAGGCAAGACCCGCCATAACCTCACACAGCGTAGCGGCATGATCCTCCGGCTCGAAAATGCTTTCGGCGCGCTCGATGCCGAGTGCAGCGAGGTCTTCTCGAAGCCGCGATAACGGGCGCTCGTTGAGAAAACCTGTCAGGTAATACGACGCATAGGGGAGCAACTCGCCGCGCCCAAGGCCGACGAACAGATCGAAATATTCGCGCTCGACAGCGCCGGTCGCCGCCTTCGATGCAGCTTCGGCCAGTGCAGCATGGGCACGGCCGAGCGGAGTTCCGTCCCCGCGCAATGCTGCGATCTCGCCAAGCAACGCGGTGCCAGGCGGCGATGAAAGCAATGCGGCAAGCAACTCGTATTCCCAAGCGCGGGCAGCATCGACGGGATCGATGGCAGTATCTTTCACGACAGCCTCGATATGAACTTCGGGACACGGTTGTCGGCGCGACATGCCGCTTGCGGCTTCGTCGGCGACCACTCGTTGCGCGCGCGCCTTTTTCCAATTTGAAGGCGAGGATGGGACAACGGGGATTCTGCGGGCAAGCTGTGCAAGGCTGCCTGCTGCGTCAATCGCATGACAAAGGCCCGCATCGCGCATGTGGACCTCCCTTTTTCCCCAGAGTGCCTACGCGCTTGATTATTCTTTCTTGGGCAAAGACTAGACGTCGGTCACTGACCGGTCAATTGATTCGGCGCAGTCCGAAGGTATGAGGTTTTATTGCAAGGCTAGCGAGGCAATGCGCTTCCGTGCTTGCGGCGTCGATTTGAAGTTTGCTCGTCCTCAACATTCAGAACAGTGCCCGGTTGCACCGCAGCAGAAGGTGGGTGCACCTCGTCCGATGAAATCTCCTGGGCGCGACCAGGATCGTCCGCGGCGTCCGGGGCATGCTCCGATAGCTTCGCAATGTTGGAATCTGCCGATTGGCGGGCGTTCGTTTGTTCGGGAATGGCTGGCTGAGGGACTACTGTTGCAAGGCTGTCAGCCGCGTCGCGCACACCGCCGACCACCCGGTCGAGAAGGGCGGCAAGCTGTTCTTCAGAGCAGTCGAGCGGTCCAAATCCCGGCATCGCGTTTGGGTCGTTGAAGTCCCAAGCGTTCTCCGCGAGACCGATGAAGTCCCGGATGGCCGGGTCGGCAGCCCAGGCGCGACGAAGCGCCGCACGGCTCAATTCCGCGGGAATACCCTTGCGCAGGAAAGCGGTGATGTCTGTCGCTCCCGTGATGGACTCGATCGGCGGCAAGCTGGAGAGGTCGAACTCGGGGTCGTCAACATTTTCGCAGCTACCTGGCAGCGCCGGGTTCGACACCTCGAGCGGCGCCGGCACAGGCTGCGGCGCGTCAACGGCTGTTCTCGCCTCGGCTTTGCGACGAGACCAGCGAGCAAGAAATTCCTCGTCGCTCATTCGTGCCCACCTTCATCGTGATGACGCCGAGCGAGGGCCTCGGGATCGGCGCGGCGTTGCTTTCGCTTGACGAACTCCCTTTCGACGTGGTGCTCAGCGACGAAGTTTTCAATGCTTTCACGAAGGACTTCAGGCATCGGCACCGCTTCGACGACATTGGCGCCCGCTTCGCTGAAAGCCTCTCCTTCTGCGGGGTCAGCCGTAACGGCCGCAACCGTAAATGGCCAGACGCCCTCTGACGGACTCAGCACAATCCAGACGCTCGGCACGTCGTTTGCGAAGTTCTCGCGGTAGCGCGCGGTCTCGGAACGGTAGAGTTCGATCACCGTACTTCCGGCATAGTAAAGAGTTACGTCATCCTGTTCACGAAGGATCGTCCACGGCTGCAAATCTGGCTCGTCGGGCAGGACGCCAACTCCGCGCCAAACAAAGTCGATCCATGGCGAGTCAGCCTTCCGGCGTTCCACTACCACGCCGATCGGAATACGCACCAAGGGTACAGCGGCAGGGCTCAACTCACAGCCTCCAGACGCTTGATCGGCAATCCCGTCAAAAGATTCTGAGGTTTCATCCGAAGGTTCAGGCCCGAAGTCATGGCCATGATCAGATAGACCGGTTCTCGCTCCAGGACGTCAGCCACGACTGCAGTATCGGTAAAAGTGAGGCGGAACAGCGCCAGTACCCTGCCCGCGGTTTGGTCGTCCAGGCCTTCGCCGCGCCAGAGCCGGTCGCCGATCGCGGTCGCCTCCGAATCCAAGCCGACATACCAGGTAAGTTTTGCGTCACGCAATTCCGTCAGCGGCTCGATTACCACCTCGATTCCGAGCAGGTGCGAAATCCAGCGCGTCATCGCTTGCGCTAGTGCCACCCGACCCGGCTTTCCGACCGTGAGGTCCAAACCCATGTCGAACTGGTCGCAACGGTGCCAATAGTGCTCGGCGTTGCCGTCATCAAGTACGTCGATTTGCGTTTCAGTGGCCGCGCCCAGCATCGACATCAGCGACAATACGGGCGTCATTTTCAGGCCGCCAATGACCTCCTCGTCTCCAAGAAGCAGCGACTGCTCGTGCAGCATGATCCGCTGCGGGCGGAAAAAAAGTTCAGCCGCGCGTACCACAAAGGGGTCATCGCAGCCGTCCAACGCGTTCCGCAGGATCACGTGAATGAGCTGATTGATAAACAACGGCGGCAGGGAGATCGATCCCGAGCGGACCAGCTCGAGATATGCACCTTCTAGTGTCGAATGTCGCAGCAACAGGTCGCGAAAAGCGAGGACGAAGTTCCAGTTCTCCCGCGCATCGGCATCGGCGAGCGCGGCAAGTTCGCCGGCGCTGACAGGCCGGCGCGGGTGCGCTAGCAATTCGCGATGCAGACGAAGTTCGACCGCACACGCATCTTCAGGCGGCATCAGCTCGGGGCGCGCAAAATAGGCTTTGAGAAACTCATCCGTAACCACCAGGCCGCCGCCGGCATTGCGATCAAGCAGGTGGTGGCCGCAGGAAACCCAGAAATCCCTCATCGGCGGCGCGACTCCAAATTCATGTCGACAAGATCAAGGCCGCTTTCCGGCTCCGGATCATCCTCCACCTCCATGAACGAGAACGCCCTGTCATGACCGCCCCCCTCACGCAGTTGCAATTTGCGGAATGACTCCCGGACCTCGCCACCGTTTGCGGAACGGTGGACGGCGATGAGAGTACTGACAGGATGCGTGCAGAGCGACTCTGCAAAGGCCACTTCCTCTTCGGCGGCAATATTTGCCGTTGCCAGATCGGGCGCGCCGAAGCGGTCCACGAGCTGCGCGGCAAGGAGCTCCACCAATTTCCGGCGATCGGCATCGGTCGCGTGCACGATCTGCACCAGTGTCGACCAGCCCCAGGACTGCACCCCGAGAAAGCCGCCCCGGAAAGCCGAGCGATCCTTGCCCATCAGTTCGGCCGGATCGCGATCGCAGAAGCGGAATGCGCCCGACACCGCCCAGTCGCCAGGCTCCGCCGCCACCTCGAAGATGAAGGTATCTGAAGGATCGAGTGCGATCGTGCGCAGCAGCTTCACAGGCGCGGTCCTCCGAGCTTCGGATCGAACCATGATGGCGCGGCCAGCGCTTTGAGCAGATCGTACCGCTCGGTTTTCTCGGCACCGATCCGCTCCTGGATCAGATCGCCTTGCTCGTCGATGCGGCGGCTGACCTGCCGTTCACGCGAAAGCCGAGTGAGGTATTCGCGCGCGACGCTTTCAAATCCTTCAACCTGCCATCTGTGGATCGCTAGCATCAGATATCTCGCAAAGCTCTCCGTCACCTGGACCGCACCGGTCTCACCAAATCCTTCCTGCTCCAATGCGGAGCTGAGCGGATGAATACCAGGTTCCTCTTCGGTCATCGCAACCGTCCGGATCATGGCCCCGAACACCAACCACGACGGCGGATCATGCTCCTTCGCCGATGCCGGCCAGCCAAGCCGTCCGCCGCCGACCAGACCGCCGTCGACGCGGATCGCGTCCGGCCAGTCGATCGTCACCGGCTTGTTCGGCGGTGCATAGGCGCGCAACGCGTCGGCTAACGCGACCATTCCGGCATGAAACGCACGGCGCGCGGTCCGCAGGGGCTCGCCAGGCTCGAGTACCACCGCGAATTCCGCGAGATCGAACCGACCCACATAGACCAGGGTACCGGCGCCGCTGACTGCTGCGATGTTAGTAGCATGGGTAAAGGCATCACCGCTCTCGCGCAGCCTCACCAGGCTAAATGGCGGAGGCAGATCGATGGGGTCGGATGCGAACCCGTGCATGCTTGGGGTCGGCGCCAGATGATGCTCCAGCTTTCTTTTCTGCTCTGTTGCGCATAATTATACGACCTGGACACTCGGTGCGAGTCCGCTCGCTGCCGTTCCGCCCCTCTTTGGTAGAGTACTGGGCAACGCATGGCCGATCCCCCCAAGACCATCTTGTTGTGCTCGTGCGAAGACACGATGCAGCTCGATACATCCGCCGTTCGGCGCGTATGCCGCAATAGCGAGATCGCCAATTTTCGCCACCTGTGCCGGGCCGAACTCGATCAGTTTCGCAACGCCGCGAGGACCGATCGATCGCTTATGGTTGGCTGCACGCAGGAGAGTCCGCTCTTCTCGGAGGAAGCGGGCGAGCGGCAACAGCCGATCAATTTCGTGAATCTGCGCGAAACCGCTGGCTGGTCCGCGGAAGGGGACCGCGCGGGACCGAAGATGGCCGCCCTGCTCGCCGCCGCGGTCGAGCCCGCACCTGATTTTCCACTCGTCAATATGTCGAGCGAGGGTGTCATCCTGATCTATGGCCGGGACGAAACCGCCATCGAAGCCGGTCGACTTCTCGCCGATCATCTGGATGTCACTGTAATGATCACACGGCCGGGTCAGATCGCGCCGCCTTCCAAGCGGCCGTTCCCGATCGTCAAGGGAACGATCCGCAACGCCAGCGGTCACTTCGGCAAATTCGAATTAACGATCGACGATTACGCGGCCCCGCGCGCCTCCTCGCGAGACACCTTCATTTTCGAAGCCCCGCGCAACGGCGCGACTTCGCGATGCGATCTCATCCTTGACCTTTCAGGCGGCTCCCCCCTTTTTGCCGCGCACGACTTACGCGACGGCTATCTGCGCGCCGATCCGCGCGACCCGGCGACGATGCTTCGCGCGGTGCTTAGGGCACGCGACCTCGTGGGAAATTTCGACAAGCCGAAATATATCAATTTCAACGCCGGACTCTGCGCGCATTCGCGATCGAACCTGACTGGATGCCATCGCTGCCTCGACCTTTGCCCGACCGGCGCGATTGTGCCGGATGGTGATCACGTCAGGATCAGCAGCGAGATCTGCGCCGGCTGTGGTCAATGCGCCGCCGTCTGTCCGACCGGTGCTGCTTCCTACGCGCTGCCCCCGGCCGATACCCTCCTGCATAAGCTTCGCGCCATGCTGTTGGCCTATGATCAAGCTGGCGGCGTCAAGCCGATTGTGCTGCTGCATGATGACGAGCACGGCACAGCGCTGATCGAAGCGCTCGCACGTCACGGTGACGGACTGCCGGCCGAGGTGTTACCGCTCGCGGTGAACGAGGTCACTCAGATCGGTCTGGAAGCGATCGTCGCCGCATTCGCCTACGGCGCTGCAAATGTGCGATTCGTGTTGCGGGCAAAACCCCGGCACGACCCGGCGGGACTTTCACAGACCATCGCGATGGCCGATGCCATACTGTCCGGCTTGGGGTTTGCGGGACGCAGCGTTTCCACCATCGAAACCGATGATCCCGATCAGCTCGGTGAGGCGCTGCGTGGTATAGACCCCGGCACGACCGTTGCGCGGCCGGCGACGTTCAGGACGGTTGGCACGCGGCGCGACCTGCTTCGCTTCGCCCTGGCGGAATTGCATCGCGCCGCGCCTGCCCCAACCGATGTCATCGCGCTGCCCGAAGGCGCGCCGCTGGGCGCGATCAGCGTCGATGTGGGTGGATGCACCCTGTGTCTGTCCTGCGTATCGGCTTGTCCAACCGGCGCACTACGCGACGATCCCGAACGCCCGGCCTTGAAATTTGTGGAAGACGCTTGTGTTCAGTGCGGCTTGTGCGAGAGCACGTGCCCGGAGAAAGTCATCACGCTGAAGCCGCAGATCGATTTCACCGCCGCCACGGCCCGCACACGAACCATCAAGGAAGAGGAGCCGGCGCTCTGCATCCGCTGCAGCAAGCCTTTCGGCGTCAAAAGCACGATCGATAAGATCGCCGCGAAGCTCGAAGGCCGGCATTGGATGTATCCGGGACGCGACAAGCGGAGTGACGCGATCAGAATGTGTGCCGATTGCCGTGTCATCACCATGAGCGAAACGCAGTTCGACCCATTTGCCGGCGTACCCACGCGCGCGCCGCCGCGCACCACCGATGACTATCTGCGCGAGCGGGAGCGAGACCCGAAAAATTGATTACTTGACGGTAGCGCGGGCCAGAAAATCGGTCAGCGCCTTGCGGTCCTCGGGCGATCCGATGCGCTGCTCTGGCATCTTTGTCCCGGGGGTATAGGCGTTGGGGCCCACTTCAAAGAGTTTTGCCACCGTATCCGGCGTCCAGACGATGTCCATGCCTTTAAGTGCATCCGAAAAGCGGTAGCCTGGAAGCGACGCGATCCTGCGGCCGAACAATCGTGCCAGCGTCGGCCCCGCGCGCGGCTTCTCGGTTTCGGAAAGCGTATGGCAGGCAACGCACGCCCGGAATACCTCAGCGCCGTGATCGCCGGCGTAGTCCGCGAGCGGATCGGCCGCCGTGCCTTTCAGCGTTGATCCCATCGGCTCGCCGGTCAGTGCATTCCAGCGGCGGATCGCGGCGTCGGCGCCACCCGTCAACAATGTGGCGTTATCGGGCAAAAACGCGAGCGACCAGACCGGTGCAGGGCCAACTAAAGTTCGCAACACCACTCGTGCCTTGCGATCGATGATCGATACTGAACCATTTATTCCGGCTGCCGCGATCAACGCTCCGTCCGCGGATATTGCCAGCGCCACGATCGGGGCCGGACTTGCTCGTATCTCGCCGGTCTGCTTTGCCCCGTTTAGAAAGCGCACATATCCGTCAGCGCCCCCTGTTGCGATCTCGCCATCCAGCGCTACGGCGACCGCGTTCAGCGGGGATGGCAGTGTGATGACATCTGGCGTGCCGTCCTGGAGCGGCCAGATCCTGAGGGTAAGGTCATAGCCGACGCTGACCAGCGATTTTCCGTCGGGCGTGAATGCAATGCCGTTGACGTTCTGCGAATGGCCTTCCAGAACGCGTTTTGCGCCAGAACGAAGCGGCCAAAGCCGTACAGTCGAATCCCAGGATGCAGATGCGAGCGTCGAACCGTCGGGTGAGACCGCAAGTCCGACGATCGGTCCGCGATGACCTTCCAAAATCTCATCCGGCTGCTGGCGGCCCGCCGTCCAGATCGCTATTCGCGCGTCCGCGCCGCCGGTCGCCATGCGGCCATCCTGCAGGAACATGACCGCATTCACCGCATCGGAGTGAAAGCGGAGGACCTGTTCTGCTGATTCCGTGGCCAGAGACCACCGGATCGCGGATGTATCGAAACTGCCGGACAGCAGATTCTTCCCGTCGACCGAAACCGCCAATGCTCTGACAGGACCGCCATGGCCGGACAACTGCGCCACGGCAGGCTCGACATCCAGCGATAGCACCGCGGCGATCGCCCAGAGGTACAGTCGCCAGTTCATAGCTTCATCCACTGAGGCGGTAGTCTCGGGCTACCGCCATGGCCTCTCACATTTTCAGTGGGTGCTGGGGACGAAGTCAATTCGGACAGGCACGGTTATTACTGGGGCTTCACCACCGTCTTTGAGGATCCGTCGGGAGCCGCCTGCATGCCGGGCGGGCTTTGTCCTTGCGGACTTTCCGGGGGTGCGCCGCCGGAGGAAGTGTCAATCGGTCCCGTCCAACCCTGCGGCTGCAACTGACCTTTGGCTTCTGGTGGCGTACGGCCGGTGGTGG
>JAICIT010000006.1 GCA_025960445.1 Bradyrhizobium sp.
CCACGCCGACGTGGCGGGCGCCAAATGCGGTCGTAGTTGGCGCGCACCTTCCGGCGGGCCAGGCTGCAAACGGTCGACCAGTTTGCGACGCATGTTGATCGACCTATTGACGCCGACTTCGTTCGGGCCGCGCTGGGCTATTTACGCCCGCAGAATTCCCGTGTGACTGGAGCCAAGTCAGAGAGCAGTGCCGTTGCCCGAACAACTCGAAGCTAAATTTTCGGGTGGAGCAGGTCGGCATCCCGCGTCCGCCTTTTATTGGGTTGTTGCGCGCCGGCACGGGCAGTAGATTATCGGTTCCGGTGGCCCTGCCGCAACGATGGCTCTCCCATGAAGTGCTCGAGGTGCCAACACGAGAACCGGACCGGTGCGAGATTCTGTGAGGAGTGCGCAGCTCCTTTGCCACAGACTTGCCCAAACTGTAAAAGCTTGAGCTTACCGGGAGCCCGGTTCTGCTCGCAATGTGCGCAGCCGATCGGACTCGACAGCGAATTTCGCACGACGAACCGGTTCGTATCACCTGACAACTATACTCCGAAGCATCTAGCTGACCGGATACTGACGTCGAAAAGCGATTTCGAAGGTGAGCGCAAGCAGGTCACCGTCCTGTTTGCCGATATCGTTGGGTCTCTGGGAATAATAGCAGATCGCGATCCGGAAGAGGCGCAGCGGCTCCTCGATCCCGTTCTCGATACCATGCTGGAGGCAGTCCACCACTATGAAGGCATGGTCAACCGGGTCATGGGAGATGGGATCATGGCCCTTTTTGGCGCCCCTCTCGCTCATGAAGATCATGCGGTTCGCGCGTGCTATTCGGCCCTTAGAATGCAGCAAACGATCGCGCGTTATGCCGAAGAAGTTCGCCGCACCCACGGCATACCTATAACAATCCGGGTCGGCCTGAATTCAGGAGAAATCGTCGTCTCGTCAATCAACAATGATCTCTACATGGACTACACCGTCGTCGGGCAAACCGCGCATTTGGCATCTCGCATGGAACAGATGGCAATGCCGGGCTCGGTCCTTGCCACTGCCGATACCGCAAGGCTCGTCGAAGGATACGTCAAGGCAAAATCTCTCGGAGCGATGCCAATAAAGGGACTGGCGTATCCCGTCGAAGTTATTGAGATAACCGACGGCGGCTCTGAGCGGACGAGATTCCAAGCATCTGCCTGGCGGGGATTGACGCCCTTCGTTGGCAGGACGGTGGAACTTCGACAGCTTGGTCAGGCCCTCGACGAATCCCGGGGCGGTCACGGCCAGGTACTGGCCGTTGTTGGCGAACCTGGTATGGGCAAGTCACGCCTTATCCATGAATTTGTTCATTCATCACAGACTGAAGGGTGTTTGATTCTGGAGACCAACTCCGCTTCATATGGTCATGCTGCGTCCTACTTGCCGGTCATCGAACTGCTTCGGCATTACTATTTCAAGATCAATCTCCGCGACAACGCAAAGTCCATCCGCGAGAAGGTTACGGGCAAGATTCTGATGCTTGATCCCTCGTTGCAGGATGCGATACCGCCTGTGCTCGATCTTCTGGACGCGCTGGATGCCGGACATCCATTCCAATCGCTCGATCCTCTCCAGCACCGACAGCACACCTTCAATGCGATTACCCGACTATTGCTGAGTGAAAATCGGATTCAGCCCGTTGTCGCCGTCTTCGAAGACCTGCATTGGAACGATTCCCTGACGTTGGGACTACTCAACGAGATCGTCGTCAACGCACAGGACGCACGCCTGCTTCTTTTGGTAACTTATCGTCCCGAATTCCAAGACGAATGGAAGGGCCGCCCGAATTACCGTAAGTTGCGTCTTGAGCCCCTTGAGAGCGAAAGCCTCACCGCACTTCTGCAATCCTTACTGGGATCAGACCCGGCTCTCGCAGAGGTGAAAGGCTTTGTTCATGATCGCGCGGGCGGTAATCCGTTTTTTGTGGAAGAGCTCGTTCGCACCCTGGTGGACCGCGGCGTCCTCGACGGAACGCGCAAAAATTTCAAAATCAAGAAGCATTTTTCAGGAAACGAGATCCCGCCCACCGTGCAGGCCGTCCTTGCCGCTCGCATAGACGCGCTGCCAAAAACTGAAAAGAGGTTGCTTCAGGAGGCATCAGTTATCGGATATGACATTCCTCTTTCGCTGCTGCACGAAATCTCGAGTGTGCACGATGAACAAATCCGCGGTACTCTCAACAATTTGCAAGCGGCCGAATTTCTCTACACCACGCAGCTTTACCCCGATCTTCAATTTTCCTTCAAACACGCGCTCACTCATGATGTCGCGTATGCCGGGTTGCGTAGCGATCGGCGGCGCGAAATACACCGCCGCGTCGTGCAGGCGATAGAAACCCAATATGCCGCCCGCATTGGCGAGCAGGTCGAGCGTTTGGCAGATCATGCACTGCGCGGCCAGCTTCCGGAAAAGGCAATCATGTATCTGCGGCAGGCGGGAACGAAGGCTGCGGATCGGGAAGCCTATCCTGAGGCGGTGATACTTTTCGAAAAGGCTCTGGAAGCGCTGGCGCAATTGCCCGAGAGCATCGATACGCTCGAGAAAGCAATCGACATTCGCTTCGATATCCGCAACGTGCTTCAGCCGTTGGGCGATCGGGAACGTATCGCGTCCTATCTCCGCGAGGCCGGGCAACTGGCCGATCAGATTGGCGACAATCAGCGGATGGGGTGGGTGCAATCCTATTTGACCGAACAGTTCTGGATGCTCGGTCAATACGAGGAATCCATTCAGGCAGGCGAAAAGGCCCTCGCCGTTGCGAAGCAACCTTCAGACTTGCCACTGCAAGTCCTCACAAATTTGCATCTGGGTTTGGCACATCATACTCGGGGGGACTACGTTAAGGCCCGGGAATATTTCGGCTGGAATGTCACCCGCCTAGAGGGCAGTCTGGCTGGCGAGCGTTTCGGGATCTTCGTCTTGCCCTCCTCGTTCGCTCGCAGCTTTATTGGATGGGGTCTTGCCGAGAGCGGCAAATTTTCCGAAGCGTTCAATATAGCGGAAGATGCCCTTCGTATCGCTGAAGATGCCAATCATCCCTTCAGTTGCGGCTACGCCCATCTCGGTCTCGGGGTTGTGGCCTTACGACAGGGAAACCTGCGCAGGGCGTTACGCTCATTCGAGCGGGCCTTGGCAGCGGGAGCCTTTGCGGACAGCCCGGTTGGATTCGCCTTCGTCGCGCTTCATCTTGGCTATGCGCTCTCGCTTGTCGGCCGAGCTAACGAGGGACTTCCGATACTTGAGAAAACTATTCACGTTGCAGAATCTCGGGGATTTGTAGCGCGACATTCCTTGCGTCTTGCTTATGCCAGTGAGGCTTACTTAACTCTAGGCCGGGAGGCCGATGCACTGAAGACAGCCACGCGCGCCCTCGAACTCGCCCGTAAGCACGGAGAACGGGCGAACGAGGCTTATTCGTTGCGAATGCTCGGTGAGATTGACCTCAATCGGGGAAACCTCCGCAATGCGAGGTCTCGGCTGACTGCGAGTTTGGCGCTGGCCAAGGAACTGGGCATGCGCCCTTTGGAGGCAAATTGCCATAGGGGACTCGCCAATTTGTTCGACCTCGGCAAGCAGAAATCCCATGCAGAGCGTCACCGCGACATCGCTAACTCGCTGGTTCATACGATGAAAATGCGGTTCTGGGGATAAGCCAGATGTGAGATAGGTCACAGCACCTGACTCCTTGGGGTGCTATCAACAAGCAGGCCGATCAATGCTGAGCCGGGAGGGGCATCATGTCGGAACGCAAATCAGTGATCATTACTTTTAAGCCGAAGGATCAGCGCCCTGACCAGCAAACGGATAAACTTCAAATCGTGCGAAATGTCTTGGCGAAGGGAACACGCGCGCTTTTTTTTGATGCCGCAACGCTCGCCATGGGTGCAGGCAGGCAGACCACCGAAGAACACGTAATCGGATATGACGTAAATAGATATGAGGCGCCTATCGTCAGCGCGCAGCTCACCGAGAGCGAAATCCTTGCGCTGCGCAGGAATGGCAATGTCGCCAAGGTCGAAGTCGATACAGCTTGTTATGCTGCTGGGTATGGTCCCTACAAGCACTTGCAGGCTTGCGAGCCGTGGCCTGTAACAACAGAAACGATCCCGGATGGCGTGAACCAGGTGAAGGCGCCTTTGGCGTGGGGCACTTCAAAGGGCAAAGGAATTCGCGTCGCCGTCCTGGATACGGGCATTGATTTCGAGCATCAGGATTTGAAGGACAATTACGTCAGCGGTGTAAGCTTCGTGAAGGACGTATCATCGCCGATGGACGACCATTGTCATGGCACGCACTGCGCAGGTACGATAGCGGCTGCGATGAATGGCGCCGGAGTGATCGGCGTTGCTCCGGAAGCATCGTTGTATGCCGTCAAGGTTTTGGACAAGAACGCTAGCGGACTGTTCAGTTGGTCGATCGCTGGCATCGATTGGTGTATGAGAAACAACATACAGGTTATCAGTATGAGCTTGGGCAATCCCTCCGTGCCGGAGGCGGTGGAATTGATCTGCAACGCAGCGTGGTCCCAGGGGCTATTGATCGTGGCGGGCGCTGGAAACCAGGCAGGAAACCCTGTGCCCCCCCAATTGTCCAACGTCGATTATCCTGCAAGATACAAGAACGTCGTTGCCGTATCCTCAATCGATTCTGACGATGTGATAGCGGCCAACAGCGGCCGGGGACCCGAAGTCGACCTCTGCGCGCCGGGCGTAGACATTTTGTCGACGCTTCCGAAAGGCCAATATGGAAGGATGAGCGGGACCAGCGTGGCTTGCCCGCATGTGTCCGGGGTTGCGGCGCTGGCCTGGGGCGCACACCCGTCCGCCAATAATGAGCAGATTTGGAACCTGATCGCTTCGACCGCCGACGACCTCGGCATATCAGGTCCGGATTCGAAGTACGGCTACGGCCGGGTCAATGCGCATGCGGCTTCGAGCGCATCGTTTCCGGGACCGGAAATCCGGAAAAGGGGCATCGGATGCTGTAACGAGGGCGAGCTTGCCTCCTGTGGCTGAGACAAGAGGCGATTTCCGTCGGGCCATTGGCGCCGACTAGTGAAACTGCCGGCCTCTTGATTGCAGCCATGCAACCTGCGCGCTCGAGTTAACCCGCGCGGTCGTTCCAGCTTTTCAATGCATCCAGAACCGCAAAATTGGGAAGCTCACTAATTCGACGGCGAGGCGAGATTCCGAGCGGATCGCACTCGAGCGTGTCCTTGAGAAAGAGAGCCGCTAACATGTCTTGGCCCAGCCTTCCGAAACATAATCCCGCCATGTATCGCCCAACTGCACTCGCTGGCGGTCCAAGCATTGCCGCCGTCGAGTACGCTTCGGATGCCTCCTTCAATTCGAGTCGAAGGTAATGGATTTCGCCAAGCTCCGCCCATGCTTTAGAGTCGTACGGATCGACTTCGATCACCTTGAGAGACCTTGAGAGGGCTTCATCCTTGTCGCCGAGCCAGAGTGCTTCTTTTGTGCGACTCTCCATCACGGCATGCAAGTTCTCGCGGTAGAGAAGATGCTGTGCAGGGGTGCCGGGCTTGATATTTCGCGCGTGACTTTCGGCCAAATCCATCGTGCGCTTCATTTCATTTTTGTCACCGGCACGCTGTGGCAGAAAGCCCAGGCCGCGATAAAACCTGCTGGTGAAAAGCCCAGCGGTAAATTCGTCTGCGTCAGCAATGGTCAGTGCGAGAACCTTTTCGAGCCGACTGCTCCACGTCATGAGGTCTGCGATCTCGCAGCGATTCTTCGCCTTGTGAACAAAGACTTTGGCTGTCGCATTGAAGCATTCGGGAACGGCTGAAGGCGCGTTGAGGGCGATGTCTTCGAATACCGACATATCGGCACTTCGATAGTTCGAAGTTCGTTCGGGCAAATGCTGGATGAAATTGGCCGACGCGCGCCAAAATGCTAGCCGCACTGTATCAAGGTCAGCACGACCGGCCTCAAAGTAGTCATGCGGAATGAGGGCGAGGAGAGGCTGATAGAGGCACATCGAATGAAGCAAGCAAGCCAACCGGCACTTTTCCTCGCCGCGCAACGAGGTCCATTCCTCCAACGCAACGCACAAACGTCGCCAACGGTCGCTACGAAGACTTTCGGATAGCTCGCGCGGATCCGTTACAGCATATGCCCGTCCTGCCTCCCGGGCGAGTTGAATGCGAAATCCGGGCGAAAGCGCCCGTTGCGGAATAAATGGCAAAACGTCCGGCTCAACGAAAGAGCGCCAGCACTCTTCGAGATTCTGCGCATGAAGTGGTCCGTCGTTAGATTCGGCAAGATCAAGATACGGACGAAGCAACCACGTCGAGAAGCGCGAATCCAAGGTCAACAAAGCATTACCCGAACAACGCGTGCATGCCGCCCTGTTCTCCCGTTTGATATCGATCGTCCTTGAACCTAAGCCAATCCGCCTGCAGCTTGCTCAAAAGCCTGAAATTTGCCGCGTAATCGGGAAACTTACAGCCGATTATCTCGATAGCATCGCTCAGCTCGGTAAACATGTGGAGCACGGGTGTGATCTCGAAAATCAAGTCTTTATCCTTGACCTGAAGGATCAGCAGCGAAATCGTTTCCCAGGAATTGATAAGGAGATTAATGGCGCCCAAATCCTCGATCTCTTCGGACCTGGCGAGGACAGACGCGCCGCGCGATCTTCGCGTCACCTCCGCCTTCTGATAATGCGGGTTGCTGCGTATCTGGAATATGGTAGCGAGGAGTTGAGTGTCCAAAGTCGCCTCCCATTTTGTCGATTAAAACAATTCAGTTGGATTTTACTCGCGTAAGGCCTTGCAAACAATTCACGGTATTCATCGCCAAGATAACCGGCGGTAACAGTAAGATCGCTTTCGGTAAGCCAAAACTCTTGCAGCAATCATCGGGCGCAATTTCGCACCGGTCCTCGAACGGTCTTCCAAGAGTTGGAAACTATACTTCACACTTACGGTGCCAACCATCGAATCCAGAATTAGCCCATGAACAAAAAGAGAACCATTTGCTGATCCCCCAATCTGCTGACCGCGCTCGCGCCGATGGGCCATCACTCTGAATGCTTCCCCCACTAGCCCCGCAACACATCAAAGCCGCAACTGACGCGAACGGCGCCTCGTGCCGCCATCGCGTCGGAAGCCGGTCAGTCGGTAATCACCATCGCCCAGAACTTCCGGTAAGGCGACCTGGAGTTAGCTACGAACGCCACGCCGACGTGGCGGGCGCCGGACATCAATAAATTCTGGCGGTGGCCGGCGGAGTCTTCCCACTGTCTCAGCATCTCGCTGAAGCTCAGATACCCCGCGCCGATATTCTCCGCCGCCCTCGACTTGCGCAACGTGGCCACCCGAAATTCAAAACTGCCGGCTGCGCTGTGGCTCACGGACCCGGTAACCGACATTGCCTGTGCCTGCCTTAGCGCCACCGCGCTCAGGCGGCTGTCCAGCCGCACTCTCGGCAAGCCATGCGCATGGCGGTAGGCGCTGATCGCGGTCGCATAATCGCCTGCGCTGGCCGCGGTGGCAAAACCCAGGCCGAACCCGAGCGTGAGGAGCAGCAACAACCTGATCGGCAATGGCGCCCGCCGAATCTCACTGGCCATCATGCATCCGCCTGTGATGATGGCGGTGGGCCGGCCTGCGGCTCACGAAGACTTGGTACGCCGGCGCAGGACGGTTCAGCGCGGCGCGCTGCTCTTGCAGCCTTGCGTCATAGCCCGGCGAAGGCGTCACCGTAGGCGGCGCGGCGGCGGCAGCAAACATCATCGCCCAGCCGAGTGCCGCGGCGGCGGCACTCACTGAAATTGCATGCCTCGACTTCATCTATTCCTCCCCGCCCCGGCCATCGTGGAATGGCCGCTCACACTCATTCGCCCGTGAAAAATTGCCTTTTCAAGGCAACCGCAAAAGCATCATTCGGCCCGGATTTGCTGCGGCGTCAGTCCAGGCGAGCCCTTGCCCGCGGCCTCTGCCTGTTTGATCAAGGTAACCACGCGCCGGGACAGCGGCACTTGAATTCCACGCCGTTCGGCAATCGCGATGATGGCGCCTTGCAGATAGTCGATTTCAGTGCGGCGGCCGCGCTGCAAATCTTCCCACATTGACGAGCGCGCGTCGGCATCGATCCTCATCGTGCTTCCGAGCAGCGCCGCGAATACCGCGTCGGGCAGCCGCAGCAGATGCGGCATCCAGCCCGCCGGTATGGGGGTGGACGAGACGGGACGGATGCCTTCCGCGCGTATCACCTGAAGGCCTTCCGCCATCTGGTCGGCGAAGAGCCTGCGCCATGAGCGCTGTGCGAGCTGCTGGCGAAGCGGCAGATCGCCGAGCGCATTGAGCGCGTTGTTGAGATTGACCAGCAACTTGCCCCATTGCACGCCCGCGATGTCCATCGTCGAGCGCACTTTCAAACCGGGCACCGAGAGCTGGGCTGCGGTGCCGGCATGGTCCCGTTCGATGATGATATCGCCCGAGGTGGCGCGGTGGAATCGAGCCTTGCCGTGTGCGACCACATTGAACGGCACCATTCCGCCCAGCACGCGATGGCCGGGCAAACGCGCACGCAGCACCGGCACATTGCTAACGCCGTTCTGCAGGCTGACGATGACAGCGTCCGCCGGCGCATGGCTCGCAATCACATCCGCAATGGCCGCCGTGTCCGTGCTCTTTACCGTTACCAGCACCGCGCCGGCGTCGGCGAAGATCGAGGCGTCTTCCGACAGGACGAGCTGGGTGGATGCGATAGTCCGCTCGAGCCCCTCAAAACTGGTCAACCGCAGGCCATTGGCTTCGATCGCATCTATCACGCGCGGTCGCGCCAACATTGCGACGCGACGCCCCGCCGCTGCGTGCATGCCGCCGACGAAACACCCGATGCTGCCGGCGCCGGCAATGGCGATAGGTCTATCCAAAATCATTGCGCGTGGTCCGCTTTCCTTGCCAAAGCTTCGATAGCAGAGTTTCGCCGCCGATGCCCGCCGCGCTGCCAGGGCCATCGAGCCGCCTTGTAACGGTCATGGCAGGTCCTTATGTTTTTGCCCGGGCAGCATTCGGCAGGAGCAAGCAATGGGTTTACTCGATGTACTCAACGGAATGCAGCAGGGGCCGCGTGGTCCAGGCAATCCCGGCACCCAGAGCAGCGGCGGCATGTCGCCAATGACGATGGCGATCCTTGGACTGCTCGCCTGGAAGGCAATCAAGCATTTCAGCGGCAACCAGCCGAACGCCACGGCCGGATCGGCGCCATCATCGGGCAATTCCGCCGGGGGCGGAATGGGCGGAGGTCTCGGCGATGTCCTCAAGGGCGGGCTCGGCGGCCTGCTCGCAGGCGGCGCGGCGGGAAGCGTCATCAGCGGTGGGCTTGGCGACCTGCTCAAGCAGTTCCAGCAGCATGGTCAGGGCGACGCGGCCAACTCATGGGTCAGCAACGGTCCGAACAAGCAGATTTCACCTGACGATCTCGGCCGTGCCTTGGGCGCCGATCAACTCAATGCGCTTTCGGCACAGAGCGGCCTGTCGCGCGACGAATTGCTCGCCGGGTTGAGTCGGCATCTGCCCGAAGTCGTCAATCATTTAACCCCCGATGGCCGCCTGCCAAGCGAGGACGAAGTGGCGGGCCGGATCTGAGGCCAGCAGCAGCAAAGTTTCAATCGGTGTTCTTTTCAGGAAAGGACTGCAATCATGAGCGGCATTCTTTGGGTGATCATCGTTGGCTTTGTCGCAGGAATCATCGCGCGGTTGCTGTCGCCGGGACCTAACAATCCGAGCGGATTTATTCTGACCACCGTGCTCGGTATCGCCGGCGCCTTTCTCGCGACATTTGTGGGCCAGGCCATCGGCCATTACGGTCCCAATCAGGGCGCGGGCTTCATCACCGCCACCATCGGCGCGCTGGTGGTGCTGTTCATCTGGAACCGGCTGGTGGCGAGCGGGACGATTTCAGACGTGGGCCGAAGGTGACGAGGCGGCAGTGAATCGCTCGCTCACGTAATCAGATGCAGTCCGGCATCCATCCGCACGATCTCGCCGGTCATGTTGCTCGACTGCGGCGTGGCGAGAAAGCACACTAGCGCGGCGATATCCTGCGCTGACGAAGCAACCTTGAGCGGCACCCTCGCGATCACGTTGTCGCGCACTTGCTTGGCGGCTTCCTCGCCGCGCCCCTTGGTGAACCAGGGCGTGTCGATATAACCAGGACAAACGGTGTTGACCCGGATCAGCGGCGCCAGCGCACGCGCCAGCGAGAGCGTGATGGTGTTCAGCGCGCCCTTGCTCGCGGCATAGGCGACCGACGAACCGATGCCGCTAATCCCCGCGACCGATGACACGTTGACCACGGCCGAAGCGCGCCCCGAGGCTTTCGCGCCGGCTTCCAGCAGAGCCCGCGCCGCGCGCACCATCTGGAACGGGCCGATCGTATTCACGCCGAACAACCGTTGAAAATCCTCTGCGGACAATCCGTCGAGATTGCCGTGTGCCATGTGCTTGGTGGTGCCGGCATTATTGACCAGGGCATCGAGGCGCCCCCAAGGGGCCGCCGCTGCAACGATTTTCCTGCAGTCGTCGTCGCGCGATACATCGCCCTGCACCACGACGACCTCGCCACCCACTGAGCGGCAAGCGTCCGCGGTCTGTTCGGCTTCCTTTTTGCTGGAGGAATAATTGACGACAATCCGCGCCCCGCTCTTGGCAAGGATAGAAGCAGTAGCCGCTCCTAGTCCGGACGCCGAGCCGGTTACGATCGCGCATAAACCATCCCCAGACATCCGCATTCCTCATGTGATTTCAGCCAAGCCCGCCGCCGGCGATCTAGCATATCGCCTGCGGAAAGGCGCGCAAATCGCCAAACTCCGTTGCGCGGAATTAGTGCTTCGGCCAGCCCCCGCATACCGCCCGCGCAGAGCGCCTTGCGGTCAACGCTTGTCATGGCGATGGCTTTTCCTCATCATGAGGTGCAAGAAAAGCGCGCAGTTGGCTCGGGCTGAAGCCGCCCGACAGATTGGACTGCGCACGAAAAGCCGAGAATGAAAGCTGGGGAACGCTGTGGCGGAGAGTGATAATATCGTCGCCGAGACCGCGGAAAAAATATTCGCCGATCTCGCCGACGCCCAAACCATTAACTCGGACAAGAAGGGCAATTGGAAAGCGCCGCTATGGAAGGCGCTGAGCGAGGCCGGCTTGCCGCTGTCATGGGTGCCTGAGAGTTGCGGCGGTTCCGGCGCCAGCCTGGCCGAAGGCTTTAGCGTCTTGAGCGCGGCCGGCCGTTTCGCGGTGGCCGTACCGCTCGCCGAGACCATGCTGGCGGGGTGGCTGCTGTCGCTCGCAAAGATCGCATCGCCCGAGGGTCCGATGACGGTGGCGCCCGCAAGCCCCAAGGACCGCATCACGCTCAATGCCGACGGCACATTATCCGGACGCGCGCGAGACGTTCCCTTCGCCAAGGAGGCCAAGCATATCGCAGTGCTGGCGCATGGCTCGAGCGGTTTGTCGATCGCGCTGGTTGATGCCGCGGGCTGCGGCATCGAGGCCGGACTAAATCTCGCCAGCGATCCCAGCGATACTGTCACGCTCAACAATATCCAGCCGGTCGCGATCGCGCCGGCGCCGGGGCAATTTAATCAGTCGCAGTTGATGCTGATGGGCGGGGTTGCGCGAAGCCTGCAGATCGCGGGCAGTCTTGAATCAATGCTTGAGGTCAGCGTGCGCTACTCGAATGAGCGCGTCGCATTCGAGAAGAAGATCTCGAAATTCCAGGCCGTGCAGCACAATCTGGCAAGACTCGCCGGCGAATCGGCCGCGGCATTGGCAGCGGCGACATCGGCCGCCGATGCGATCGCCAACTGCAAGACATTCGATGACGAGGTGTTCCTCGAGGCGGCGTCGGCGAAAATCCGCTGTTCCGAAGCCGCCGAAAAGGGTTCGGCGATCGCCCACCAGGTGCACGGCGCGATCGGCTTCACCATAGAGCACATCCTGCATCGCTATACGTTGCGCGCACTGGCGTGGCGTGACGATTTCGGATCCGAGAGCTACTGGGCCGTGGAACTGGGCAAGCTCGTCGCCGCGCGCGGAGCCGACGAGCTATGGCCGCTGGTGGCGTCGCGTTGAGCATGCCCGTCAAAAAGCTTCGCATAAGATTTTTTAATTCCATCCGCGACGAGATTTTGAAATGACCGCAGCCCTTCGTTTCGACCCGATCCGTCTCCCCCCCGAATGCGAAAAGCTGCGCAAGGAAGTGCGCGCGTTTCTCGCTGAGGAAATCGGCGCCGGCACGTTCGATCCGCACAAACCAAATCGTGAGGACGCCGACGCGCGGGAATTCAGCCGTCGCGTCGGGCAACGCGGCTGGCTCGGCATGACTTGGCCGAAGAAATATGGCGGCCACGAGCGTTCATTCCTCGAGCGCTATGTGGTGACCGAGGAAATGCGCGTCGCCAACGCGCCGACAAGGCGTTTCTTTGTGGCCGACCGCCAGAGCGGGCCGGTGCTTTTGAAGTACGCGCCCGAGCATATCAAGATGGATATCCTGCCGCGCATCTGCCGCGGCGAGGTTTGTTTCTCGATCGGTATGAGCGAGCCTAATTCCGGCTCCGATCTGTTCGCGGCCAAGACCAAGGCGACCAAGACCGACGGCGGCTGGCTCATCAACGGCACCAAGATCTGGACCTCATCGGCGCACATCGCCGATTACATGATCGCGATTTTCCGCACCTCGCCCCCGACCAAGGAAAACCGCCGGCACGGCCTCACGCAATTCCTGGTCGACATGAAAACGCCGGGGATCAAGGTCAACCCGATCGGCCAGATTACCGGCCAATTCGAATTCAACGAGGTGGTATTCACCGACGCTTTCATGCCCGACGATCACGTTCTCGGCGAGATCGACGGCGCCTGGAAACAGGCGACCAGCGAACTAGCCTATGAACGCAGCGGGCCGGAGCGGTTTCTCGAAACTTATTACGTCCTGACCGAGCTGGTTCGCGCGGTCGGATCGAAGCCGGACACCCGCAGCGCCGAAGGCATCGGCAGGCTGGTCGCGCAGCTTCACACCATGCGACGGATGTCGGTGTCGGTTGCCGGCATGCTGCAAGCCGGGAAGGAGCCGGTGGTCGAAGCTTCGATCGTCAAGGACATCGGCACGGTATGGGAACAGCAACTGCCGCATCGGGTCCGTGACCTCGCGGCGTTCGTCGATCCCGACGCTTCCAACCACGAAACGCTGGAAAAGCAGTTATCATTCGCGATCAAGACCGCGCCGAAGCTCACCATTCAGGGCGGCACCACGGAGGTGTTGCGAGGCATCATTGCGCGCGGGCTTGGCCTCCGCTAGCCAGGTTCCTCCGCGGCACGCGCACCGGGATTTCGCAATTCGTCTCAATCGAGGATGACCATGAGCAAGTTTACGGATATTGGTGTCGAAAAAATCGGGCATGTCGGCACCATCGAAATCCAGCGACCGCCGCTGAATTTTTTCGACATCTCGCTGATCAATCAGATCGCCGATGCGCTGGAGGAATTCGATCGCGACATCGAGATCCGCTCCTCGGTGCTCGCCGCGCAAGGCAAGGCGTTCTGCGCGGGCGCCAATTTCAATGATCCGGCGCGGCAGGAGCAGGAGGCGCGCGCCGCCAAGGGCGACCCGGCTGATAGCCTCGGGCAGATCAACCATCTCTACGTCCAGGCGGTGCGGATTTTCCGCAACAAGAAGCCGATCGTCGCGGCGGTTCACGGTGCCGCCATTGGCGGTGGATTGGGCCTTGCCGTATCGGCGGATTTCCGCGTCACCTGCCCCGAGGCGCGATTTGCCGCCAACTTCACCAAGCTCGGCTTTCATCCGGGATTTGGGTTGACCGCGACGCTTCCAGAACTGGTCGGCAAGAACAACGCCGAATTGATTTTCTACACCAGCCGCCGGGTCACCGGCGAGGACGCGACACGAATGGGGCTCGCTAACGTCTGTGTGCCGCAGGATCAGGTGCGAGCCGAGGCGATGAAGCTGGCCCAGGAAATCGCCGAATGCTCGCCGCTTGGTCTGCTCTCGACCCGGGCCACCATGCGCGCGGGTCTCGCCGATCGCGTCCTCGCCGCCACCAATCACGAATTGGCGGAACAAAGCCGACTGCGCGCGACCGAGGATTTCAAGGAGGGCGTCAAGGCAACCGCGGAGCGCCGGGTCGCGAATTTCAAGGGCCGATAATTCTTCGCGCCCTCCCGGCTACGCGGAGCGCAAGCAGTCCGCAGTCGCGCACGGTCTTTGCGAGGAGCGGAGCGAACGAAGCAATCCACTCTTCCCGCTGCTCCATGAATTGCGTTCGTAGCGACGAGATTCACGACAGATGAAATGTCACCCCGCCGAGCACAAACGAATTACCTGACACCGCATAGCCTCTGGATCTGGCGGCCTCGCGCACGCTAGCGACATCGCCAACCCGGAACGTCAGCGCACTCATCAAATCGCTCTCGCCCGTGACAAAACGGAAGACACAATTGGGAAGCCTGAGTTCGGGCTCGCCGTTTTTATCTTTGCCAACGGGAATGCCGATGATCTTGCCCCAGTGCTCGGCCAATTGCCGTGGCCCCGGACTTTCCATTTCAACGGCAGTCAAAACTTGCGTCACGTCTTTGCGGATGGATTTCTGCCACTCCGGGCCGGCCGGAGGATAGGGCCCGAGAATGTCGTCGCTACCCGCGGTGTGGTTGAACTCGATAAAGGCAGCGCGGCAATCGCGCGGATGCAACTGCACGCCATGATAGGGCGCGTGATCGATGATGTTGGCGATGCGTACGCCCATCTCCCTGGCGCGCCGTCCGCGCTCGTCCGGATCGTCGCAGCAAAAAATCGCCATGTAGCCGCCGCGACCACCGGTCTTGTGGAGAAAACGGCCGGCCGCGGTGCCCTGTTGAATCGGCGCGACCACCTCCAGCAGGATGGTGTCGACCGGCAGCAACGCGTTCTCCAGACCATATTTGGCGACGTTACCGTCGCGGTAACAGACGTTCAGCCCCATGATGTCAGCGATATCACTGATCACCGGCTCCAGATGCGGCGCCACCAGACAGATTTGCCGCAGCCGGACGTAGCTCGCCATCTCGGTAACCCCAATTAGAGCGTTTTCGAGCGAAGTGGACGCCGGTTTGCGTGAAGAAAACGCGTCAGAATAAGAAGCTAGTGTCCGGCGAAAACAGGTTTGCGCTTTTCGACAAAGGCTTTGGCGGCTTCCTTGTGATCGGCGGTCTCGCCCGATCGCGAGTGATGGATCGCTTCGGCGTCGAAACACGCTTCCAGCGACAAATGCTCCGCATTGTTGATGTTGCGTTTGATGTAGCCCAGCGTTACCGAGGGGCCCTGCGCCAGTGACATCGCGAGATCGCGCGCTGTGCCTTCCACCTCCGCATCGGGAACGACCCGCGTAACGATCCCGAGCGCGAGGGCTTCCTGCGCGGTCAGCACCGGCGACATCAGATAGAGCTCACGCGCCTTGGCGCTGCCGAGCAGATGGGTCAGGAAATAAGTCCCGCCATAGTCGCCGGACAAGCCGACCTTGGCGAAGGCGGTAGTGATCTTGGCCGATGCAGAGGCGACCCGAAGGTCGCATGCCAGCGCGATCGAAAGGCCGGCGCCGGCAGCCGCGCCATCCACCTGCGCCACGACAGGCTTCGGCATCTCATGCAGGATGCGGGAGACTTCCATTCCGCGACGCAGATTGGCCATCTTGGCTTCGAACGGCAATGGCGCGCGACCCTCCGCCATCGATTTGACGTCGCCGCCGACGCAGAACGTGCCGCCCGCGCCCTTGAGCAGAACGGCGCGGACTTCGTGATCTTCAGCCGCCCGCCGCGCTGCCTCGACCAGGCCCCGGGTCATTTCCGCATTGAGCGCGTTGCGCCGGTCGGGACGGTTCATCGTGATCGTGAGCAATCCGGACTCGAGCGCTTGCAGGACGATGTCGTTCATCAGGTTTCGCTTTCGATTTTTAGTGTCGTTGGGAGAAGTCAGAGAGTCGCGCGGATGCATTCACTTCTTCACCAGCGGACAACGCGATAATTCCAGCGACTGGAAAGCCTCGCTGCCCGGAATGGTCGCCAGCAGCTTGTAGTCATCCCAACGGCCTTTCGACTCCGAGGGCTTCTTCACGTCGAACAGATACATGTCGTGAACCATGCGGCCGTCTTCCCGGATTTTGCCGTTCTTGGCGAAGAAGTCGTTGATCGGTGTCTCCTTCATCACTTTCATTACGGCGGCTGAATCGGTCGTCCCGGCGGCCTTCACCGCCTTCAGGTAATGGGTCACGGATGAATAAACGCCGGCCTGCGCCGAGGTCGGCACTCGCTTCACTCGCTCCATGAAGCGCTTGGAGAAAGCGCGGGTATCATCATTGAGGTCCCAATAGAAAGCCTCCGCCAGCAACAGACCCTGCGCGGTCTCCAGGCCGATGCTGTCGATATCGGTAACGAAGGCCAGGAGCGGAGACACCTTCTGTCCGCCCTTCATGATGCCGAATTCGGCGGCTTGCTTGATGGCGTTGACGGTGTCGCCACCGGCGTTGGCGAGTCCGATCACCTTGGCTTTGGAAGCTTGCGCCTGCAGTAGAAATGAAGAGAAGTCAGAGGTGTTGAGAGGGTGACGGACGCTGCCGAGCACCTTGCCGCCGCTCTTCAGCACGACATTGGTGGTATCTTTTTCCAGGTCTTGCCCGAACGCGTAATCGGCGGTGAGGAAGAACCAGGTGTCGAGGCCCTGTTTGACCGCCGCCAAGCCGGTAACGTTAGCCTGCGCGAACGTGTCGAACACATAGTGCACGGTGTAGGGACCGCACGCTTCGTTGGAGAGCCGGATCGAACCCGGCCCGTTGAATATCACGATCTTGTTGCGCGCCTTGGCGATCTCGCCGGCAGCGAGCGCGGTAGCGGACGCCGCCACGTCATAGAGCATTTCGACCCCCTGATTGTCGAACATGTCGCGGGCGATGTTGGCGGCAAGGTCGGCCTTGTTGAGGTGGTCCGCGGCGACGATCTCGATCTTGCGGCCCAGCACTTCGCCGCCGAAATCCTCCGCCGCCATTTTCGCCGCTTCCTCGCTCCCGGCGCCGGTGATGTCGGCATAAAGGCTGGACATGTCGAGAATGCCGCCTAGCTTCAGCGGAGGCTTGCCTTGCGCCGACGCATCGGTGGCGGCCAATGCCAACACCAGCGCGAAGACGCCTGAAAGAATTTGTTTCATCGAAGCCTCCCTTTGGGCATGCCGCATTGACTTGCGGG
>JAICIT010000007.1 GCA_025960445.1 Bradyrhizobium sp.
AAGCCAGATCGTGTGCGACCGCGGCGGCTGCCGCCCTGTGGCACGCGGATGTCATCTCGAATTCCGAACCACCGCCCAAGGCGGCCCCACGGAGGGCGGCGGTGGAAACGTGCAAGTTTGCAATTGAGTCAACGTGGCTTCGGAGTTGCTGGAACCCAAACTGACGCTGCCGACCAATCTCGATCAGTGGCGCGGCGCTTGTTCGTGCCGCTCGTGTGACGCCTATTGGATACGGTATCGTTTGATATCGAACGACCAGTTGCTCTGTTGCAATTTCCCGGTCTCAGGGTCAGGCACGCGAAGCTGGTTGGTCCATTCAGCCAGCAATGCCACTGTTTCAGCCTCGCTACGCGTTTTCTGCGAGGTGTCAGGCAGATCGAGAATTTGAACACGTCGGTCGCTCAGGATGGCCACCACGGCGGTCGGGCCCAGCGGCGGCGTCGCGACATATTCGAAGCCGCGCTTTCTTGCAACCGCGTTTGGCAGCAACATCTCCTCCCCCGGCTTCAGAAAGTTCATCGCCGCTTCCTGCGATTCGGCGATCAGTTCGGGGCTGGGGAAAATCTGGGACATTCTTCCCTTGGCATCGATATCGACAAGGAGCACATAGCCGGGTTTTTTGGTGGTCACCCGGAACGAAATCTTGGTCCCTACTCCGGCGGTTTGCTCGGGAAACATCTGAAGCGACACGTTTGCGGTGTTCGGGACGTTTAGTGCTGTCGCGTTCGGAACGCCTGTTGCGTATTGACTGCCGCGGTCCGGCGCTTTTTGCGCCACCCTCGTCGGCGAAACCGCTGGAGCCGCCATGGAGACTGAGAAAAACGATCCGCCGAGCCACGGAACATTAGCGGCGCATGCGGTCGACAGGGTCAATATGCTCAAACAGGATTGGACCAGCACCCTAAATCCGAATGACTGCATCATGACTCTCGTCAGGCAATTCAGGGCACCGTAAAAAATCCGATCGAGCCAATGCGTGCGTCCGAAGGCATGTACCGCTGCAGGCTTTTGATAACTTGCCCGGATGCTCGGCGCCGGTCCACCTGAAGCAGCACCTTCTCCAGTTCGACCATACGCTGCTTCGAGGTAATCGCAACGATTTGATCGGCGCCGAACGGCTCACGGACCCGAAGTGGAAGCCGCAAGCTCGCTGATTGAACCGGCGAGGCATCAGATCCTATCGGATAGAGCATCTGGATGGTGCCGTTGCCGGAAATATCAAAGACCACGAGCGCCCGACCGGCGGCGTCGGACAGATCAATTTCCACGGTTTGGTCGTTGTGATACTGGCGATCATCGGGCGATACCCGCATCACCTGCGGCGACTGCGTCGCCATACGCTTCAACGCCCGCACTGCCGCCGTTCTGTCGATCACTGTCGCAAGATCAGCTATATCCACGCCGTAGGCGACGACGTCTCCCCACGAAATCACGTCGTGCGAAACCGGGTCCCATATCAAATCCGGGTTATCCGTCGGCTGGACAGATTGAACTCCCCCATCACGGGGGGTCAGCGCCGCGAAATAATTCACCTTGCCATCGAGTGCCGCCAGTCGGATCGGCGCATCGGTTCTTGTCGTATTTGGCGCGCCGATTGGCGGTGCAGATGTCGGCGCCGCGGTTGTGACGGCGGCCGGCGCCGACGGCAGAGGCGCTGGTGATTGACTGGTTTCAATCGGCCCTTGAATCAAGGAAACCCCGCGCGTTAGGGCAAACGCAATATCGGTCTCGGGAGACAGATTGGGCGAAGTCATCGTAACCACATTCTGACGCTGGTCCGATAGCTGGTAGACCACTTGCCTCACATTGGCGAACAGCTCCTTCAACGTAACCTTGCCATCGTGATTGGCGTCGGCACTGCCTTCGAGCGCGCGCGAGAAGGCGTAGCTCAGAGCACCTCGCAATCCTTCGATACCGGGAATCCGCACCTCAGGCGCTTTGGTGCTGCGGTCAACGGCGGCCAGAAACGCGGTATGATCAAGATCGAGTTCGGATCGCGGATCGCTGGGATCGGAAACCGGCTGTAGCGTGTCGGCCAGCAGCGTATAGGCGGGAATTTGCCTGAAGCTCATCTCTCCCGCGCGTGGATCGATCTCCCGCGCCATGCCGCCGCCGTGACAGGTGTCCGCGATGAAGATGACCTTCGCGCCACGCAATTCGAATTGTTTGATAAAATGGTTGAACTCGCTGCCGAGAATGCGTTGTTGCGATCCGCTAGCCGTCGGTTCGAAAGCCGGCAGCAGAAACACGTCTTCCATCCCGTCGGGCTCGGATCCCTTGATCCGCTCGGGTTCCTGAGTCCCATGTCCGGCAATCGACAAAAAGATCAGATCATTGGTCTTGGTGCGCTCGACAAGCGCGCTGATCTCACGAAGGACAGTCGAGCGGTCTGCCTGATCATTGATCAAGGCGGTGACGTCCTGCACACCCATGGCTTGCAGCGTCGACTCTATATCGCGCGCATCTGCCGTCGCGCCCTTGAGCTTGCGGACGTGCTGGTAATCGTCGATTCCGATAACCAGCGCGCGTACCTGTCCTCCATCCGTATTGCTGATCTGAAGCACGCTCGCGGCGCGGCTTGCGGGCAGGTTAAAACTGCATACCGCGATCAGAACGACGAGAAAGATGATTCTTTCGGCCTTAACCATCGCTCTTACCTTACCAGCCCGCTTCTACCTATTTCGGCATGTAGGCAACTGTGAAGCTGACATAATTGTTATCGTGATCTGCCCTTGGATAGTTTGTCGCCGATCTTGTGGCGGAGGTTCATCGTTTCTGATGGATCGGCCTCTTCGAGCCACCGGCAGGCGAGTTGCTCGGTGAATCCGGTCTTTGATAGACACTCGCCGAGACAGTGGTGTTGTCCTCGGCAAGCGCGCGAAACCGGACGGGAACGTAGCCACGCTCTAGTAATGACGCGAGCGGATAGACGTTGCGACAGACCCGTCCATTGCATCCGCCAGTGGATGACTCCATTACTTCGGCCTTGCGATCCGGGGTAAAGCGAAGGAAGAGCATGACGTGAGAGCCCGGCTTGTTCAACGCATCACCCGGCTTCAGATCCCAGGGATTCTCGAGCGGTTTGGCAATCGCCGGAATTGCCGCGGTGGTGTAGTGAATAGAGAGTCCCCAGGCCGCGCTCACGAATGCTGAGCAGTCCACTCCGGCGACATCGGCCCTTGGAGCATTTCTGGTGCAGACATTGCCGGCCATCGCGCCGCTCTCAACACGCTGGCGAAAATTTGCCAGTGACCCGTGGCAGCCCCAGCAATAGGGCACGCCCCTCACCTCCTGATTGAGCTTGCCCTGCAAATACCATGGCCTGCGAATACGATTGAAACCCGTGCACGCCGTATCCGGATCGCTGCCGTAATTCGCCGGCGTCAACTTCCACTGCAAGCCCTCAAACGCAAAAGCAGTCTCGATGGTCTGCTGACGATTGGACGGACGCACGGCGGCAATCGCATCAAACTTGCTACGCGAATTTGCACCCGACTTTCCTGCAACCGAAGAGTTCGTTGTGCGGGGAAGACGGAGATCGACGATCGATGAGTTCCGCAGCTGCCGAAAGCCAACGCCGACGACATCCACCGCATCCGCTCTGGTGCGCAGGAAATAAACATTGCCATCACCAGAAACCGTGACAAAGCGCCGTGTCAGGGGCAAGTTCTGCAGGGGAAGCTCGTATATTCCCTCCAGTTTTCCATTCGGCGCATAGCGTGCCACGAAGGTCGACGCCTTCCCTAAGTCCGGAATATTTTCACCGAGCACATAAAACCGATCGCTGTTGTCGATTTCCAAAAACTCGACCGTTCCCAATTTGTTGGGTACTCGCAGCGTCAGCGACGCAATCGTCTCGTTGGTCTCCATGGTTCGAACTTCGATGCGAACGCTGCTTTCCCCTTTATTGGGAATGACGTCCGCGATGATCGAGCCTTTGCCGCGCGATGAGATATATTGACGATCGGGTTGCCGCGTCTTCTTAATGATCACGTCGCGCGTGCTCTGATCGAGCAGATCCGAGGCGCTGCCAGGCGGCTGCGAGCCCATTTGCGCGAAGGCCGAAGTGGCAAATCGATCGTCGACACCACGCGTAGAAACCTCTTCGAGCTGAACAGCATCGCCATCAAGCCCGCGAGTCGAGGGTTGGTCAGCCGGTTTGAGCGTTCGCACCGAGCCGTCCCACACCAGGATATCGCTCTTGTTTACAACGAGATCGCTGGGTTGAATGGTTGGCGGCATCTTGAGAATGCTGGCCTCATCTGCGGACTGCTTTGGATTGAACCGGAGAATGCGGCCATTGACTTGATCAAGGAGGAAGAGATTGCCGTCCGCATCCGAAGTTAGCGCCTGTGGCCCGGCGATCTCCACGTCCTCACTGGCATCCACGATCCCGACCGAAGCGGCCGTCGACCCGCTGGAAAATTTCCGCACTACGACGTCGTCGGCCATAGCCCCTTCCAGCCAACAGCACGTGCAGCCTATCGCAATTGTCCAAATTAAATTTTGACGAAACATGTTCGCCTCAATACCAAACTGAACTGCCACCGACCTCACTTGGTCACTTGGCCGTCTTCTATCTGCTGGTCGTCAATGCGGTACTGCTCCTGCAAGAACTTCCGGGCTGAAGGGGCCTTGGGTCGGTGAATTAAGAGTTCGAATGTGATCTATTTTGTCTAAGAGGAATATTATACACTAAGCTATTGCATAATCTAAACCTGATTGATGTTGGAAATCATGGCCCGGAACCGATTCGAGCAGGTAGACGAAATCCAACCTGATGCGGTGACGCTGGTTTTAAGGCGCGAAAGCGATGGTGAAACCGGATCGATTGCATTTCCAGCAACCGCGAGTGGCGGCCGGTTGAGTACGGATCGTGTCAGTGCCCAACTCCCCGCGCAGGATGCCTATCGTGGCGCGATCCGCCTTGCCAACGACATGAAAGTCGCGATCGTCGTCTGCGACCCGGACGCGGTGTGGAAGCCGGAATGGGGTGACCTTTACCGGCCGATCGACTGAACCTGCTATGCTGCGCACTAGGAGCGGC
Organism: Bradyrhizobium sp.; assembly: GCA_025960445.1. GTDB lineage: Bacteria > Pseudomonadota > Alphaproteobacteria > Rhizobiales > Xanthobacteraceae > Bradyrhizobium. Next base: position 5,048 of record JAICIT010000007.1, read on the forward strand.
CAAATGCGAAAGCAAATAGCTTACCAATTTGCAGCGTTGGTGCTCGCGGTTTCAACGGGGCCTGGTCCGGTTCGCGCCAATGATTCCGCCGCGGAGTTGTCAATCGGTGGACTGCAATTTCTCCGGAGCAACACTATCGCGATTGAAAGTGAGGATCTGCGGATCTCGCTCGATCGCGTCGAGGTTCGGTATCAATTCGTCAATACATCCGACAAGCCGGTTACATTGACCGTCGCGTTTCCACTGCCGGACATCGACCTATCCGAAGGAGAGACCATCGCATTGCCCTCGAGCGATCCGGTCAATTTCGTCGACTTCGCAACCAAGATCGACGGAGCTCCGGCCAAATTCCAGCTCGATCAACGTGCGACGATAGGTGGCAAGGACGTGAGCGCCCTTCTCCGTCAATTCAAATTGCCGATGCTCCCGATCGGGAAAAGCGAAATTCGCGTTGCCGATCTGCCCGAAGCGACGCGAGTAAAGCTTGCGGATGAAGGCCTGCTCATGCCCGCCGGCACGAACGATAAAGGGCGCCAGCAATATGCCGCCGCCTGGGTTGCGAAAACTTCTGCCGTACGCCAGCAGACTTTTCCCGCCGACCGGAAAGTAGTGGTCGAGCACCAATACCGCCCGAGTGTCGGTACCAGTTCGGACACTATCCTGCGTTGGGTGTTGCGCAACAACAAGTCGCTTTCTGCGGAAGTGCAACGCTATCGCAAGCAATACTGCATCACTGATGCCTTTCTGGCTGATTTGGACAAGCGCGCCGGAAAGGGTCAGCTTAATGCTGCAATGATCCAGGAACGCCGCATAAGCTATGTACTCACGACCGGCGCCAACTGGGCCGGCCCAATCAGATCCTTCAAACTGGCTATCGACAGCGGCGGCGATCGCCTGGTCAGCTTCTGCGCCGGCCGGCTTAAGCCGATTTCGCCTAACGCGATGGAATTTAGCGCTGACGACTTCACGCCCGACCAGGATCTAAAGATCCTGATACTAGGCAGATTTTGAGCTCACGAGCGCTGTATACCAATCGTCTCTTTGCGCGGCATCTCAGGGCTTGAGCCGGATATATCGCGCTGCTGTTGAAATCGTCAGATTGTTGCGTTGGGCTTCGCTCAGGGCCTGAAGGAAGAAAGTATCGGCAGCCATCGGTCGCGGCTGCCGCAGCGAAGCGATGACCTGGGTGGTAGCAACAGCCATGATGAGCTGGGGACCTGCGCCGGGAGCGCCGCCTCGCTGCATTCCTATGGAGAAGGATAGAGAGTCAGTGCCCGGCTTCAGCAGATAGGACAGACTTTGCACCTGGCCGTTCTCGGAGACCAACAGCAATTCAACAATGCGATTGGCAAAATTCTCGATGCTGCCGTTTAGCGTCTCACCATCCTTTACTTCGACCGAAGCAAGATTGATCCTTGGCGCGCGCGCCTGATTGGTCCCGAGCTGGCTCAGGAATTTGATCGCCGGACATTGCGCCTGAGTAACTTGCCGGACGCCGATCGCAGCTTCGAAGCCCATATCGCGCTTGAACGCTCTCTCGAACGTATCGAATGGCGCCGTCGATGTGCCGAACCCCTCTATCACAGCGGCTGCTGAACTGATCGCAACCGGCAGCATAAAAAAGCAATCACCGCCATCGTACTGCTCAACATATTTGCGAATTTGATCCGCGCGGCTCGATGATCCTTCCATTTTCGGAGGCGCAGGCATGGTAGGCGCCAGCGCAGGCTGAACATTCGGCTCGGGCCTGATCGGCGTGGATTTTTGGCCGAGCGGCGGCGGCGGCAAAACGACCATCTTCGGCTCAGACCAGACAAAGCTGTAAAACCCATAGCCTCCCGCCGCCAAAAGCACAGCTACAGCAGCAACGGCTGAGGTCATCCACAAGGCGCGATGACCGGATTGAGTTGTGAATGGCTTGCCTATCGGCAGCGAGTGCATTTGCGGAGCAGGATCGGCACCATCCGTTCGCGGAACGGAAATTTGCCAGTTGACGATTTCGGCCATGCTGGCCGGCCGATTGGCCGGATCTGGCTGCATCATTCGTTCGAGAAGCGGCCGGATCCGGGCGTCGACGCCGCCCAGGTCGGGGACCCTCCGACGCTTTTCGACGAGCTGAAACTGACTCCCGCCCATATCGAGCTTTTGACCAGTCAAAGAATAGAACAACAGCAGACCGAGGCTGTAGATATCGGACTTCGCCGTCACTTCGTTGCCGTACAAGCCCACCTGTTCGGGCGAGACAAAGTTGGCTTTGCCGGCGAAGCCAGAGCCAATGATGGTTTTGTCACCAAACTGAGCTGAGCGTGCGATGCCAAAATCGATGATTTTCGCTCGCGTTACGTCTCCTAGCGGGACGATGATGTTGTCGGGGGACACGTCGCGATGGATAACTCCGCGTTCATGTGCGGCCTGCAGGCCTGACGCGATCCGACGCATCAACTTCACCAGAGCTTCGAAGCTCAGCGGTCCTTCCTCCAACATGTCCGAAAGCGATCGCCCATTGACGAACTCCATCGCCAGATACGGACGCTGCAAAACAGGTTCTACCGTGAACAGGAAGTAGCGAACGATGGCATCGTGCGGCAGGTTGTGCAGCGCCGCCGCTTCCCTGCGGAAAAGCCCGAGCGCGGCTTCGTTCTCGGCCATCTCCGGAAGCAACATTTTGATCGCGACCGAGGCGCCCGTCTGTATTTCATGGGACTTGTAGACTTCGCCCATGCCGCCGGCGCCAATCATCTCGTCGATTTCGTAGATGCCATTGAGACGCGTGCCCGGCGCTATGCCGCGATATCCGGGTGTGAACGGCTTGTTGGGAGTCATGGCTGGCGCCCGGAATGGATCATGGCGGGTGAATTCGTCGGCTCCGACGATCGGCGCGCCGCGGGGAGCACACGAATAACCACCACGCTTACATTGTCCGTCCCTCCGCGCTCGAGCGCCAAATCAAGCATGGCCTCACAGGATGCTTGCGCATTACGCGAGGTTACTTGTTCGAGGATTTCGTCGTCGTGCACGTGCTTGGTCAGGCCGTCGCTGCAGAGCACGAAAATATCGCCCGATGCAACGGGTCCAGTGACCACCTCAAGTTCAAGATCTGGCGCGACACCGACCGCGCGGGTGATCACATTGTTGGGCCAGTTCCTTGCGTCTTCGCGAGACAGCGCTCCACCTGCGACCAGCTCTTCCACTTCGGTATGATCGCGGGAAACCTGTCCGATAGAGCCATTCTTGATCAGGTAGACCCGGCTGTCGCCGGCCCAAACGCATGCATAGTGCTCTTCACGCAAAAGCAGGATCGCGGCAGTGGTGCCGATGATAGCCCCGTTACGCGCGCTGCTGAGGTCCATGATCTCCTGATTGGCGCGAAAAATCCGCTCCTCGCATTCCTGCAGTAATTCGGCTGATGATGCGGGGTCCGCGATTCCGTCAAGTGACCTCACAACGATCTGGCTGGCCATATCGCCAGCCTCGTGCCCACCCATGCCGTCCGCGACGGCCCAAAGACCAATGTCAGTGCGCACCAGGCAGGAGTCCTCGTTGCGCTCCCGAACCATCCCGGTATGCGTCACGCTTCCGACGTCGACCAGTGAAAGTTGCATCGATCAAAAGGACCGCAATTACAAAGTCAGAGCCGGGCTCACTGTGTTCCGTTCTTATCGTATTGGTTATCCACAGACGAGAGAAATGTGTTTGATCATCCGACTGCAGCGATTTCTCCCAGATTGCCGCTGAGTAAGGTCGAGTAGCGATAAGGGTCAGGCAATCCGCGGCAACTCAAAACCAGCGGCGGAAAATCACCGCCGCCGCTCGTCCACCAAAAACTGGCGGCGGCGTATACCTCGGGACTGGCGGCACGAAGGCTGGATAGCGAAGCACTAAATCCGTCGGCGGCAGAGATCATCCCGACCATCCCCTCGCCGAGCGGAATGATTCTTTTCTCATGTTCATCGCGAACTTGAGTTCGCGGAACCGGAAGACGGTCCAATGCCGACGAGATATCCTCAAACGCCGTATCACGATCAAGCGTCGATAACAAAAAATTTTCGCCCACGTTGAACCATTCGTCCTGCGCGTCGATATCCGGAGGCACAATTGGCGCGCCGGTATCGCCGACCGCGTGCAACGTCAGCGGATAATAACGCCCGACGCCATCAAGCGAAGGCATGATCGCGCCCGCAACTGTCGAGCCACAGATCGCCGCACCAAGCCAGAACCGCCAGACCGGAGTTGTCAAAAATACCTGTTGCCATCGATCGCCGAATTGGTGGCGGCTCGCCGACAGCGAAGCCTGCACCCAAGGCTCCCAAACTTCCAGAAAATTACGGGGTGTTGCGAGCGCAATGAAGTCCCGCTTTGCACTCAGCTTTCCAAATAGGCCGCACCGCATGTCGCTCAAATCCCGCTCGGACAGCGGAAATCCCGAAGGATCGCCAGATTGAGCGGGTTGCGAACCGAGCCGGTTGATATCTGGTAATTCAGCTCCCGGCCGGCGACAATAAAGTTGGCGGTGGCAGTATCTCCCTTGGCGCTCAGCGAACCCGCCTCAAGCATTCGAAACAAAGACCACGGGCCGGTGCGCTCCAGGACTGATGGCGGTCCAGTTTCGTTGCTGACCGAAATGGCCGTGCGGGTTGACGGACCAGGCCATTGTACAGTGGTCGGCCCGGAGCTTTGCGGCTGCGGCGGTGGCGGCGGCGCGCCGAATCCGGGAGCCATGCCCGGCGAGCCCGGACTTGTGATGACCGTTCCGCCAATTTCGGTTTTGACATCGACCCCGGGACCGGCCGAGCCCGGCGGCTTGATGGCCAACGATACCGTCGGCATGCTGCCCCCGGTCTGGAAAAATGCGTCACGTATATAGGCCGCAGTTTGAAACTGCTTCAGCGTTTCCGGCGATAGCGAACGCCCGACTGGACTGTCCTTGCGCCACGCCCAATCCGGGCGGGATGTGTCCGCATAAGGCGCGAGGTACTGGCTGAAGAACTTGTCGATGATGCCGTTTGGACTGAACAGCTTGGCGAAATCACCGAGCGGAACCTCCTGGCTGCCGCTTCTTACGAACGGATAGCGGTTTGAAATGGTCTGCTGACAAAATGGGGTGACCTGATCGCGCAAGGATTGCAGCAGTTGCCCCGCGGTAGATGCCGCGATGCCGCCTTCGAATTCGGCGGCGGCGCCGCGAAGCATATCGGAGAATGGCGGCGGCATGCGCGCGGCGTTATTGCGCAGCGCCGCGACCTGCGTCTGCAACGATGCAGTCGCCTGCGCAGTCATTTGCGGGTTTTCGACGATCAACGTCAGGTTCTGCGCGATGTCGTTCAGGTTGGCAATGATGGAGTCAATCGGCCGTCGTGTGCTGTCGCCCTCCAGCAGCGAATGAAAGGGTTTGAACTGCGCTTCGATCCTGGCGCCTGGTGAGCCATCCTGCGTGTTAAACAGCGCCGGCGTGGATAGCGTAGGGGCAGCGGGCGTCGTCGGCGCATTGGCGGGCTTCGGCCGCTCTTTTGTCAGCGAAGTTTCATCGCGGATGGATTCAAGAATTTGGCGCAGGGGCGAGGTCGGCGCAGACAGCGCGCGTAGCGCTTCGTATCTCGGCTTGTCCGCCATCAGCTTCTTCAAACGGAGGCTTCCAAGGGCGGCGCGCCAGGTGGTGATGAAATCATTGGAATAGACGTTTAAGAGATCACCAGCCAACGCATCATATTGCTGGCCGACCGCGCTCTGTTGTCCGGCCTCGCCGAGCACCCACCGGTCTCGCTTCATGCGTTCCGACAGACCAGCCAGTTTGGCGATGAACATTTGCTGGAAGCCGTTGTAGGTGAAGAATGCCGGAACCCGGATGCTATCGAGTGACTGCCCTGCGGTGCTCTCGAAAACGACTGAGACATCCGGACCGCCTTTGCGCGCTAAGATCCAGTCGCCCGTCGTCGAGGCCCGCGATTCCGATTTCAGGAATTCATAGGCCCGCTGCGCCACACTAAGGCGCGCGAGCGAATTCTGCGCCTCCTGGATCAGCCGGCCGTCGAGTTCGACCAAGGGCGGCTGCTCGGTTTCCAAATCGAACATGGCGGTGAGATGGTCCTCAAGCAGCCGACGGCCTTCCGCGTTGCTCGCGCCCGGATAAAGATTGTTGGCCCAGTCGCGCTGCATCCAGGATTTGATCAGCTCGCGGTCGGGCGGATGCTGGCCGCCCAGCATCAGATAAACCTTCAACGCTTCATAGACGAAAGCCGGGTCCCCGAGCTTGGCATTGAGCTCCTCCTCCAACCTATAAAGCAGACGCGGACGGAACATGCGTTCGAGCGCTGTATGATAGGCAGCGTCTGATGACGACAACAGCCGCGCGTGCTGACTCAGTCCATAGCGCTGGGATAGCGGTACCTTCGCGTCGCGAGTGGCGTATCCCACCGGCATGTTTCGCAAGCGGTGCAGAAGCGGCAGAACCTTATCGAGATCATGATCGGCAATCAGAGTCTGCTTGATCAGCGGCGAACCAGCCGCTGCATAATCGCCGTCGATCCTCACGGCCTGCTCTATCAGGTCGGAGTTCTTTTTGTAGCTGGTGATCCAGGCGATACCCAGCCCGACCGCCAGCAGGCCGATCAGCGACAGCGCGGAGGCCTTGAGGATCAATGCGCGCCGGACCGCGCGACGATCCGTCGAGACCCAATCAGCTTCACCAATAATAACTTTCGTGATCAGGTTCGTGAGAAAAAAGCTTTTGCCGGAGCCGTGATATGCGTTGGCGGAGACTTCTTCCGCGCCGAACGTACGAGCCAATGATCCGATCAATTGATCGATCGGCGTGCCCTGCTGCGTTCCCGAGGTGAAATAGAAGCCCCGAAGACTGGCGTTGACGTGGTATCGCGTGGGCTCGAAGATCTGATTGAGAAAATCGTGGATTTGTGACTTCAGCCGCGCCATTTGCGCAGCGAAACCGAACAACTGGACACGATGCTGAGGAGCAGGTTCGTCCTGAAGCCGATCGAGGGTTTCCTCGCTGAGGCGCTCCAGCAATAGATCGAACTCGTTCGGAATGTCGCCAATCAGATTTTTGTTCTTGTCCGCGGTCTGAAACGTCGCGCCCCAGACCTGTCGCCGGCCGGCTTCGTTGAGATAACTGAAATATTCAGTGAAGCCCGCGACCAGATCGGTCTTCGTGAACAGGGCGTAAACCGGAAAACTGACCTTGAGACGCTGGTGCAGTTCGAGTAGCCGCATGCGGATCGCTTCCGCATGGACCGCCAGCTCCTGGCGCGACATCGTCAGTATGTCTTCGATGCTGATCGCGACGAGGACACCATTGATCGGCTGGCGCGGCCGGCTTTTCTTCAGCAGGTCGAGGAACGAGAACCAGCTTTCCTTGTCGCTTTTAGAGTCAGAGTCCTGCGTCGTGTAGCGGCCGGCCGTATCGATCAGAACGGCCTCTTCCGTAAACCACCAGTCGCAGTAACGCGTGCCGCCGACGCCTGCCACTGCCGCGGGAGTCGCCCCTCTGGCCAGCGGGAACTTCAGCCCCGAATTGACCAGCGCCGTGGTCTTGCCTGCGCCAGGCGGGCCGATGATGACGTACCATGGCAAATCGTACAGATAGCCCGATTTGTTGCCACTGGCAGTCTTGAGTGTCGCAAGCGCGTCATTCATGCGCTCCTTGAGCACGGGCTCGTCATTGACGGTCTGTTCGGCGCCACCGATGCCTTCGGCGATCTGGTTGGCGGCCTTGCGACGCCGGAATAAACTGAAGCCGACGAATCCCGCGACAATGGCGGCCAGAAGAAGAATGACGATGTTGCGAACGATTGTATTTTCAAGCGGATGCCAGTCGCCAATGGCGATAAGCGGTCCAGCAAAGTAAACGACCGCAGCCAGCGAACCGAGCCCGACGCCGTATAAAACGATACGTAGAATTTGCTTCGGAAGCATGCTGGCTTTGTCCGGTCTCGCTATTCGCTGCGCTCTATGAAGATCTCGACACGACGGTTCCTGGCGCGTCCATCCGGTGTCGAATTGCTGGCGATCGGCGCGTCGGGGCCCTTCCCTTCGATGTCGACCCGGGTCGGATTGGCAAGGCCAAGTTTGAGTACGGCAGCGACCGCCCTCGCCCGCTCGACCGAAAGTTCGAAATTGGAAGGGAAGCGCACGGTGTGGATCGGCGAACTGTCGGTATGCCCGACGATCTTGATGTGCCCCGGTTCCTTGTCCAGCGTGGCGGCGACTCGCGCCGCCACCGGTTTGAAGGCATCGAGCACGGCCGCCTCTCCGGGTGCGAACAGGACGAGATCGCAGACTCGGATAATAATGTACCTGCCCGTCTGATCCGCCGTCATCGCACAGGCGAGCTTTTCGACGCCGAGCGCGTTTCGAATTCGCTGCAGCTGAGTGATACGATCGGGAGGCGGTGGTGGCGGAGGTGGCGGTGGCGGCGCGATGACGCGGCGTTTCAATTCGATTGGATCGGCCGGATGCAATGCAAGTGCCACCTGTGCGGCATTTTCTGCCCGACCTGAAAGCAGTGCCCGTAGCGTGAAAAAACCTGCAGTGAGCAGCGCCGCGACGACCGCTGCGACCATCCAGACGGGCACGCGAACGCGCTGCCGACGGTTGGCCAATTCCTGACCGCGCCAGTGCGGGGACAGATCTGCGTTGGATTTCGGGCGAACCCGGCGCAACGTTTCGTAAAGATTGCGCTGAATGATTTGCAGACTGGCGACACCATTTGGCGAGGTGCGGTGCATGCCCTGAAAGCCAAGGGCGAGGCACGCATGCTGCAGCTCCAGAACCGGGTAGTTCACCAGCGGGTCGGTCTTGAGGTGATCGAGGATTTCAAAAAACCGCACGCCGCCGACGCGTTCGCCGAAGAAACGGCTCAGCATGGAATATTGCGTCCAGACATGCCGGTCTTCAGTTGGAATATGCTGCACGATGTCGTCTGCGGTCGCGCACAGCACGTATTTCGCGGTATTGGCCTGGTTTTCGGATATGCCGGCCGATCGAATGTCCGTCTCGAAAAACTTCACCGCATCAGCGACCTGCTCCATCAGGCTCGCAAAGGACGCGCGCATCAGAGCGACCCGCAAGCGTCCGAGTAGCTGCAGCAGCGGTCCCGCCGCGCGCATGATCGGGTTGGCATTGGGCGCAACCAATTCGTCGACGCGCAACATCGGTCCCGCGGGCGGCGCTGACGGTGGCGGCACTGGCGTTGTCGGCGTCGAAATCCACTCTTCGGGCGTATGACTCGAAGGTGGGGGCGCATAGCCGGGCGGCTGCGGGGAATATGACGAGGACGGACTTGTCGAGGGAGGCGTCGGCGAATATGGCGCGCGCGGCGGCATGCCCGGGGCATCAGCGGCGGGCGGCTGAGGGACAGGAGTTTGCGGCAGTCTCCCACCGGGATTGGGGCGGATGATCGTCCGCTCAACCCGACCGAAAGGATTTACCGGTTTGTCCTTGTCGTTCATTGGCGGTCTTCCAGGATCGCCCATAGGTGAAGTTCGAGTTCCGGCCAGTCACCCGAGAAATGCATTCCGATCGATGCGGCGTTGCTGAAATCAGGCCACAGCGGCGATTTGCGATCGAGATAGAAATAGACGTGATCGGTAATTGCTCGAATATGCGTCGGCGGCGTCGGTAGATGCACCAGTGGTACGCCGGGCAAGTTGGCGTGCACGATCTCGTTCATTTTAGTGTTAGGTCCGACCTTGAACAGGTGCGGAAAATCGTTCTGTATTTCGACCAGCGGCCGGCGCGCCGCAACCTCGAGCACCAGCGTCGCGTTGCGGAATAGCGAACGGTCGCGAATTGGCGAGACGAACGCGTTTTGCGCGCGCTCGATGATCTCCAGACGAATTGCCCGACGTCCCAGTCGCGCACTCAGGAAATCCTGGATATCCCGGATCAACGGCGTGAACACGCTTTCCAGATCATCGTGGTCGTAGTCCGGATAGTCACGAGCGCGTCGCTCCGGTGTGGCGAAGGTCGCAAGCTCACCCGCCAGCCTGAGCAGTTCCTCATACAGCCGTTCCGGATGCACGAAGCCTGATCTGTGGAAATGGAGCAGCACCGGAATCTGTCGGTTCAGAAGCTGCAGCACAAGGTAGTCGACGCTCTGCAACCCTCCTCCCGACGAGGGATCGACAGCATAGCGGGAAAGCTCCTCCAGCTTGGTCTCGATCCAGCCGATAATACTGTTCAGCCAGCCCTCGACGACCGGATGGGACGCGCATAGCAGCAGCGGCGGCACAAACTTGTCGTCGAACAATATATGTTTGTCGCGGACTTCCAGGACGCGCGCGATGCCGAGAGACATGTAACCAGGCTTACTGGTCTTGCGTAATTCAAACGCCAGCCGAGGATAGGCGATATCGATTTCTTCTTCGATGCGAAGCGAAGAGGTGGAATCGATGAAGGTCTCGGCCTGACGAATATAGCGGCTGGCGCTATCAACGCGGGCTTCATCGACTTCGCGAGTATTCGGTGCGGCCACGGGCATGGTCAACCAGATGATCTGACCAGCGGCACTGCTGGGGATGTCGATGGCCTCAGGCATCGGGCTGTCCGCGGGGATGTCGAAGGGCGTGCCGTCCGGCATCACGCCGGCCGCGCGGCGAACGGCAAACTTGCTCTGTTGGGCGAGGTCCTGGTCCATCTCGAGTTCTGAAAAACCCCATGGATACGGAGTGACGCTGCGGACGCGCTTTTCGACCAAATGCTCGACGTAACGGTCATTCTGCTGCAGATGATGCGGACGCAGAAACAGACCTTCAGACCAGAAAACCTTGCTGTACCAAGACATCTTACGTACGCTGCTGCGTCATTTTAACACCGTTCTTTGTTTAGAAACTCCTCGAGATCATCATTTTCCGCGAGCCCTTTCGCGATCATAAAACTCTGCGAAGTGGCGCATGAACGCGTCCACCGGTGCGCTGCCGTCATGACCGACAAGTGAGGTCCAGCGCACCAGAAAAGCATCCCACAATTTGCTTTTACCCGAGCCGAGCCACGATGATCGGCCGCCCTCGATCTCACGAGCGAGTGACGTCGGATCGAGGCTGGCAATGAGCTGGACAACAGCTTGTTGCATAGCGACGTACGTCTTTAGCTGATGTGACTTGAGATCTCCGAATGCCTGCGTGAAAGCGGCACGCGCGTCCAGATAGCTTTGTGTTGGCGGACCAAAGAGGATGCGCATCGCATCCTCGGGCGTCGGGGAAAACTTCAGCGGATTGTTTTCCACGGCCTGGACTGTCGTCTGGTTTGCGCTGCGGGCCATCTGCTTCGCCTGATTGCGCGCCTGGAGGAGCTCCATCAAACTGCCCACGGTAATGAGCAGAATGGCTCCGACCTGATCCCCGAGTTCGGCCGCATCCTTGTTCGCGAAGAAGCTCTCAGGCACCCCGATGGTCTTGGCAAGGTGTCGAAAAAATTCGGTCGCCTCCGCCCTACCTGCATCCGGTGAAGCGATGTTCGGCGTGGCAGCACCGTCATCTCGCGCAAAGATGCGCGATGCTGGCTTCTCTGGGATCGTGTGCAGCGGCTCAACCACCCCGGCAGGAGGCTCTCTCCAGCGCTGTTGCGAAGATCCTGGCTCAGAGAATGCCTTCTCCGGTGCAATCCCTCCTGATCCGCCGCGTCGTTTGTCCGCCCAGGACGATTCCTCGTCTGTCCAGACCGGCCGCCGGGGCGATGGCGCCACCGGCGGTGGCTCGGCGGCGGGAGCGGCCGGTCGCGTACCGCTCGCCCAACTCATATCGGCTTCGTGATGATCATCCTTCGGGGCGCGAAACGGCGAGCGTCGAGGACGCCCGGTGTCGGGCTCCGG